>DATLOP010000142.1:0-5348 GCA_035536255.1 Solirubrobacteraceae bacterium | reverse complement strand
CCACGACTACAACCACGACCGCGAACACCACGGACGCATCACCCAAGGCCGCCGCCCCGCAGACCTCGTCTACGGTGCCCACAAGATGAAGCCCAGATGAGCCGCACCTGTCGACACAACCCGGAGTCCGTTCAGCCTAGGCCAGCCGCCGGCTCAGGACCGTCTCGAGCCGGCGGTCCTCCTCGGTGTCGCCGGGCTGCGCGCGCTCGATCTCCAGGCGCAGCGAGCGGCCCTCGACGTCCAGCGTGGCGATCTGGTTGTCGAACCACGGCCCGTCGCACACGCGCCAGCGGATCTCGGGGTCCTCGACGCCCGCGGACCGCGCCAGCAGCCGTCCGGCGGCCTCCGCGGTCCGGGTCATCGCGGCGCGGATGACGCGGCGCTCGCGCGAGTCCAGCGGGTTGCGGACCGGGGAGCAGACGGCCTGCCACACCTGGCTGCGCACGCCGGCGTCGCGCGGGTAGGCCACGTCGGCCAGGTAGGCGTGGTGCACGTCGCCCGACAGCGCGACGATCGCCGCGGGCGGCGGGCTGCCGTGCTCGCCGGCGCCGATCTCGCGGGTCAGGTCCGCCAGCCGGTCGAACGAGGCGTCGAACGCGCCCCAGTGCTCGAGGTCGAGGCCCTGGCGGATGCGCTCGCCGACCCGCGCCGCCCGCCCGCCCCACGCGCCGTCGCACACCGCCTCGTTCCACGCCTCCAGGTGGTGCATGGCCGGGGACAGCAGCCAGGGCAGCGTGGTGGCCAGCAGCAGGTGGGAGAACTCGCCCCGGGCGTGCTCGGACAGCCACTCCCACTCCTCCTCGTCGAGCATCTCGCGGTTGTCCTCGTCGAGCACCCGGCCGCCGCGCGAGTCCACGACGATGAGCCGGGTGTCCCCGAAGTCGCGGCAGTAGCTCCAGCGTGTGCCCGCGGTCTCGCGGTCGGCGCGCAACGCGAAGGCGCGCAGCCCGCGCGTGATGTCGCCGCCCTGGCGCGCCTCGCCGAACACCTCGTCGTCCTCGAGGTGGTCGGGCGAGGCGTTGCCCAGGTGCTGGTAGACCCAGTAGCTCATGATCGCGCCGGTGATGCGCGCGTCCCACCACGGCTTGGCGCGCATCTCGCGCAGCCACGCCTCCGAGGTGTTCCAGTCGTCGTGGACGTCGTGGTCGTCCCAGATCATCGAGTTCGACACGGTGGAGAGGAACCAGCGGATGGCGGGGTCCGACCACGACTCGCGGTACAGCCGCGTGTACTCCTCGAAGTCGGCCACCTCGTTGCGCGGTGCCGTGTCGTGCCCCCGGCGGGAGGCGATGAAGGCGCGGGTGCGCGGCGACACCTCGTCGGCATAGACCTGGTCGCCCAGCCACAGCATCGCGTGCGGCCAGCGCTCCGGGGCCTCGCGGCGCATGCGGAGCGTCAGCGCGTACAGGGCGTCGATCTCGCGGCCGCGGGAGTCCTCGTCCTTGCTCAGCGTGTAGGGCTCGTGGTGGGGGAGGGAGACGCGGCAGGACCCGAAGGCCAGGCGCATCGGGGCGCCGTCGCCGGGCAGCGTGCGGATCGCGCACACCGGGAAGTCGTCGCCGGGCAGGGGCCAGACCAGCTCTCCGTCCAGGCGCACGGAGTAGGGATGCGCCGTCCCCGGCGTCAGGCCGCGGACGATCACCAGCGCGTAGTGGTGCCCCGCGACGGTGAACGTCGGGGCGCTGTGGTCGAGCACGGAGACCTCGCACGGCGCGTCGGTCTCCACCCACAGCGTGGCCTCCGTCTCGGAGACGTAGCGCAGGGCCGGGCCGAGGATCAGGTCGGGCATAGCGAGGCACCGTACCCGGAAGCGTCGCTCCGTCCCCTACGATTTCCGTCGAGTGGAAGCCAGCCGAAACGGCCGCGCGCGCCAGCGCGCCATCTGCATCGCCGCCCTGCCGGAGGGCGAGGACCTGTCCGAGCTGCGCGAGCTGCTGCTCACCGCGGGCGTCGCGGCGGTGGGCGAGCTGGTCCAGCACCGCGAGCGCCCGCACCCCAACACCTACCTGGGACCGGGCAAGGTGCAGGAGCTGCGCGAGCTGGTCAAGCGCGCCGACGCCAACCTCGTGGCGTGCGACGACGAGCTCTCGCCGCGCCAGGAGCGCAACCTCGAGGAGGCGCTCGGCGTGCCGGTGATCGACCGCACGGCGGTGATCCTCGACATCTTCGCGTCCCACGCGCACAGCGCCGAGGGCAAGCTTCAGGTGGAGCTGGCCCAGCTGGAGTACAACCTGGCCCGCATGCGTGGGCTCTGGACCCATCTGGAGCGCCTGGGCGCCGGGCGCATCGACGGCGGCATCGGCACCCGGGGCCCGGGCGAGACGCAGATCGAGACCGACCGCCGGCTGGCGCGCGACCGGATCACCGCGCTGCGCCGGCGCCTGGAGCGGGCCAGCGCGTCGCGCGAGGTCATGCGGGCCGAGCGCGAGCGCGCGGCGCTGCCCCAGGTCGCGCTCGCCGGCTACACCAACGCCGGGAAGAGCACGCTGCTCAACGCCCTGGCCGGCTCGGACGTCGAGGTCCGCGACCGCCTGTTCCACACCCTGGACCCGACGACCCGCACGACGAAGATCGGCGGTCGCGCGTTCCTGGTCACGGACACCGTCGGCTTCATCCGCAAGCTGCCCCACCAGCTGGTCGACGCCTTCGGGGCGACGCTGGAGGAGACGATGCAGGCCGACCTGATCGTCCACGTGGTCGACGCCTCGGCGCCCGAGGAGGAGCTCGAGGAGATGACGCGCGCGGTCGAGGACGTGCTCGAGGAGGTGGGGGCGGGCGACGTGCCGCGCCTGCTCGCCCTCAACAAAGCCGACGTGCTGGATCCCGAGCGCCGGCGCGAGCTGGGCTTCCGCCATCCCGAGGGCGTGCTGGTGTCGGCTCTGACCGGCGAGGGGCTCGACGAGCTGCGCGACCGCGTCCAGGCCGAGTTCCGCCGCACGCTGCGTGACGTCGAGCTGCTGCTCCCGTACGACGAGGGCGGCCGGCTGGCCGAGCTGCACGAGCTGGCCGACGGCCTGGAGCGCGAGGACACGGCGGACGGCGTGCGCGTCAGCGCCCGCCTGCCCGAGCCCGTCGCCGCCCGCTACGAGCGCTTCGCCGTGCGGGCGTGAGGGGCCGGGCCTCCCGGTGAACCTCCCGGTCCGGCGGCTCACCGACGCGGCGACGCTCCCGACCCGCGCCCACGAGGGCGACGCGGGACTGGACCTCTACGCCGCGGAGGCGGCGGAGATCGCGCCCGGCGGCCGGGCGTCCGTGGGCACCGGCATCGCCCTGGAGACGCCGGCCGGCCACGCCGCGCTCGTGCTGCCGCGCTCGGGACTCGCGGCCCGGCACGGCATCGCCCTGGTCAACGCGCCCGGCCTGATCGACTCGGGCTACCGCGGGGAGGTGCGCGTGCTGCTGCTCAACACCGACCGCGACGCCGCCTTCGCGGTCGCGCCGGGCGACCGCATCGCCCAGCTGCTGATCGTGCCCTTCGCCGCGGCCGAGCCCGTCGAGGTGGCCGAGCTGGCGGCCAGCCGGCGCGGCGAGGGCGGCTTCGGCTCCTCCGGGCGCTGAGTCAGGTGGAGTGGCCCTCGGGCCGGCGGCGCAGGACGACGACCGTGCTGCCGACGTGCTCGTGCGTGGGCGCGATCTCCCTCGGCTCGAGCGGGTCGTAGCCCAGCGCGCGGGCCTCGGCCGCCGCGGTCGCGGCGTCCAGCGGGTCGAGGCGGATGCGGTCGTCGCTCTCCCGCCGCTCGCCGGACGGGGAGACGACCGTGCGCCGGCGCTCGATGACCGTCCCGCCGCCCGCGCCGTCGCGGACGGCGACCGGCTGGCTGAAGTAGGCGTGGCCGGCGTGCTGGGCCGTGTCGGGCAGCGGCAGGTCCGCGGGCGCCTGCGCCTCGAAGGTCGGGAGGGGCCCGGCGATCGCGGCGGCCAGGACCCCGCCGGGCTCCAGGTGGTCGCGGGCGGCGCTCAGGAAGGCGCGCCGGCCCTCGGGCCCGCCCAGGATCTGCAGCGTCTGCATGGGGACGAGGACGAGGGTGAAGCGCCGGTCGAGCGCCATCTCGCGCGCGTCGGCGGCCACGGTGGCCACGGGCACCCCGCGCGCCCGGCGCTCCAGCTCGGCCAGCAGGAGGGGCTCGACGTCGAGCGCGGTCACCTCGTGTCCCGCCCGCGCCAGGTCGAGCGCGACCCGGCCGGTCCCGGCGCCCACGTCGAGGACCGGCCCGCCCGCCTCGGCGGCCAGCTCGCGCCACACCGGCAGATCGGCCGCATAGGCGCCGCACTCCGCGTCGTGCCAGACCACGATCTCCGGCGGAGGGGCGGTCACGCGAGCCTCGCCGGTGCGGGTCTCCGGCGCGCGCTCATCCGGCCGGCGCGAGGACCCGCAGCGCCCGGTGGCGGACGCGGACCGTGGCCGGGAGCTCGGCGATCGGGTCGCCGTCCGCGTACACCGTGAACGGGCGGTCCGCCGACACGAGCACCTCGCGCGCCCGCACCACCCTCACGGCGGGCAGGGCGGTGTAGCCCCCGGCGAACAGCTTGCGCGTGTGGTCGAAGAGCAGGCGCCGCTTGGGCGCGCGCCCGGTCATGACGACGTCGAGCAGGCCGTCGTCGAGCTCCGCGTCCGGGGCGATGAACATCCCCCCGCCGTAGGCCTTCGAGTTGGCCAGGGCCACGCTGGAGCCCACGAAGGCCACGCGCTCGCCGCCGTCGAGCGCCAGCTCGAAGCGCGCCGGCACCCACGACGCCAGGCTGCGGATCCCCGCGTAGAGGTAGACGAGGTTGCCCTTGATCAGCTTGGTCTCGTTGGCCAGCCGGTTGGCGTCGGAGTCCAGCCCGAAGCTGGCCACCCCGATGAACGGGCTGCCGTTCACCTCGCCCACGTCGATCAGGCGCTCCACGCCGCCGGCCAGCGTGGCGCACGCCTCCACCGGGTCGGCGGGGATGCCCAGCACCCGCGCGAAGTCGTTGCCGCGGCCCCCCGGGAGCACCCCCAGCACGCCGTCGCCGCCCGCCAGCTGCCCGGCCACGCACCCGACCAGGCCGTCCCCGCCGAGCGTCGCGGCGATCTCGCCCGCCTGCACCGCGGCGCCCGCCAGCTCGCAGGCGTGCGGCAGGTCGCGCGTGCTCGTCACCCGTACCGCGAACCCGTGGCCGCGCAGCGCCGCCTCGACGGCGGGAAGGACCTCGGCGGCCTTCCCCCCGCCCGCGTTGGGGTTGACGATGAGCGAGACCGCGCGCGACATGGCGGCGCAAGGCTACTCGCGCGCGCCGCCGCGACCGCGCGCGCGGCGGCCTATCTCCGGGCCCACCCCTGCTCGCGCATGAACTCGGCGACCTCGTCCGGGCGGTCGGTGATG
>DATLOP010000141.1:0-9680 GCA_035536255.1 Solirubrobacteraceae bacterium | reverse complement strand
AGCGTCCGCGTGCGCAAGCGCTGGCGCGCCGACGACGCCCTGCTGGACCGCCTAGGCATCGACTGACATCCCGACTGGCATAATGCCAAGTGGCATAGCATTTGATATCGCAGGTGGTATAGTGAACTCGTGCCCGAGAACCCGTTCCGCTTCGGGCCGCTGGCGCTCGACGACAGCTTCACCGACCGGCATGCCGAGGTCGCGGAGCTCAAGGCCGACGCCCTCAACGGCCAGGACGTGGTCGTCTTTGCGCCCCGGCGCTACGGAAAGTCCTCGCTGGTCTGGCGCGTCTCGCAGGAGCTGATCGCCGAGAAGGTCCTGGTCGCCGAGCTCGACCTGATGACCGCGCCCACCAAGGAGAAGCTGGCCGAGAAGCTCGCCAAGACGATTCACGACGACCTCGCCTCCGTCCTCTTCAAGGCCAAGGAGCGCGTCCGCGTCTTCCAGGACCTGCGGATCACGCCCACGATCACGGTCGACGCGCAGGATGGGAGCCTCGGCTTCAGCTTCCAGGCCGGGCGCAGCCCGGAGGACATTGACGCCACCCTCGAGCGACTGTTCGAGCTGCCGGCGCGGCTCGCGGCCGATCGGGACCGGAAGGTGGTGCTGGTCCTGGACGAGTTCCAGGAGGTGGTGGACATCGACCCGCACCTGACGAAGCTCATGCGGGCCGTCTTCCAGCGCCAGCCCGACGTGGCGCACCTCTACCTGGGCAGCAAGCGACACATGATGGAGCGGATCTTCAACGACGCCAATGAGCCCTTCTGGCGAAGCGCGAAGCGCGTCGAGCTCGGCGTCATCGCACCTGAGCTCTTCCGGTCATTCATCGAGCAGCGGTTCACGTGGTCCCGCCGCCGGATCGCGGCCGAGACGCTGGACGCCCTTCTGGCGATCACCCATGGCCACCCCTACGCGACCCAGGAGCTCTGCTACGCGTTGTGGCAGCAGACGGCCGTTGGGGCGGCCGCGACGCCCGACGACCTGGACGTCGCGGTCTCCCAGGTCCTGGCGTCCGAGCACGCCCACTTCACGCTGCTCTGGGACCGCGCCGCCGCGAACCAGCGGCTGCTGCTCCAAGCGCTGGCGCGCGAGGCGGGTCACCCGCTGAGCGGCGATTACCGCAGCCGCCATGGCCTGCCCACGTCGGCCACGGTGCAGAAGGCCCTGAAGGCGCTGGAGCGAGACGACCTGGTCGCGCGGGCCGGTGGCGCGGCACGCATCTCCGAGCCGTTCCTCGGCGAGTGGATCCGCCGCCTGGAGCAGTGACATGCCGAACGGCATGATGCCGTGTGGCATATCGCGCGCTGCGCGCTGATCCTAAGATCACTTGCACCCATGGACGATTCCGACATCGCCTACGACGACCGCGGCCTCGTGCCCTGCGTGGTGCAGGACTGGCGCACCGGTGAGGTGCTGACGCTGGCCTACATGAACGCGCAGGCGCTGGAGATGACGCGCACCACCGGCGAGATGCACTTCTGGAGCCGCTCGCGCGACGAGCTGTGGCACAAGGGCGAGACGAGCGGGAATGTCCAGACGCTGCGGGGCCTGCGCTACGACTGCGACGCCGACGCGCTGCTGGCGCTGGTCGAGCCGGCGGGGCCGGCCTGCCACACCGGCGAGCGCACGTGCTTCCACCGCGGCGAGCTGGGCCCGGCCCCGTTCGAGGCCCTGCCCGGACTCGAGCGCACGATCGCGGAGCGCTTCCGCGAGCGCCCGCCCGGCTCCTACACGACCGAGCTGTTCGACGAGCCGTTCCGGATCGGCGAGAAGGTCGAGGAGGAGGCGCTCGAGGTCGTGCACGCCCACCGGGAGGAGACGGCGGAGCGCCTGGCCGAGGAGTCCGCGGACCTGCTCTACCACCTGCTCGTGCTCCTGCGCGACTACGGCGTGGAGATGCAGGAGGTCGAGGGGATCCTCAATGGCCGTCGCCGCTGACCTCCCGGCCGCCGCGCCCGGCCTCGACGAGGTCCGCGAGCTGGCGCGGGAGCACAACCTCATCCCGCTGCGCCACACGTTCATCGACGACTGCGAGACGCCGGTGTCCGCCTTCCTCAAGCTGCGCGAGGCCGGCCCGGCGTTCCTGCTGGAGTCGGCCGAGCAGGGCCAGCGGGTCGGGCGCTACTCGTTCATCGGCTTTCGCCCCCGCAAGGTCGTGACCTGGAGCGCGGGCGACGGCGGCGACCCCTACGCGCTGGCCCAGGACGCGGTGGCCCGCTACCGCCAGGCGCCGCTCCCCGGCCTGCCGCCGTTCTCGGGCGGCGCCGTCGGCTTCTTCGCCTACGACCTCGTCCGCGAGGTCGAGCCCCTGGGCGAGCCGAACCCCGACGCCATCGGGCTGCCTGACCTGGCGCTGATGCTCACCGACGTCCTCGTCGTGTTCGACCACCTCAAGCACGAGGTCTCGATCCTGGCCAACGTCTACGCCGAGGACGACGTGGAGCGCTCCTACGCCGCGGCCCGCGAGACCATCGGCGAGGTGCGCGAGCGGCTGCGCGGCTCGGTCCCCGCGCCCGACAAGGTCCCCGGCCGGGCGATGCCCGAGTTCGAGCCCAACATGCCGCGCGAGGCCTTCGAGGGGATGGTGTCGCGGATCGTCGAGTACATCCGGGCCGGCGACGCCTACCAGGTCGTGCCCTCCCAGCGCTGGACCGCTCCCGTCCCCGTCGAGGCCTTCTCGATCTACCGCGGGCTGCGCGCCGTGAACCCGAGCCCGTACATGTACTTCCTGGACTTCGGCGACTTCCAGATCGCCGGGGCCAGCCCCGAGCCGCTGCTCACCGTGTCGGGCCGCCGCGCCTCCACCCGCCCCATCGCCGGCACGCGCCCGCGCGGCGCCGACGCTGAGGACGACGCGCGCATCGCCCGCGAGCTGCTCGAGGACCCCAAGGAGCGCGCCGAGCACGTGATGCTGGTCGACCTGGGCCGCAACGACCTGGGGCGGGTGTGCGAGTACGGGACGGTGGAGGTCGAGACGTTCATGGCCGTCGAGACGTACTCCCACGTCATGCACATCGTCTCCAGCGTCGGCGGCGACCTGCGGCCCGAGGTCGGCGCGGTCGACGCGCTGCGCAGCGTCCTGCCCGCGGGGACGCTGTCCGGCGCGCCCAAGGTCCGCGCCATGCAGATCATCGACGAGCTCGAGCCGGTCAAGCGCGGCGGCTACGGCGGCGCCATCGGCTACCTGTCCTACACCGGGGACCTCGACACCTGCATCCACATCCGCACGGTCGTGGTCAAGGACGGCGTGGCCCACGTCCAGGCCGGCGGCGGGACGGTGGCCGACGCCCGGCCCGACTACGAGTACGAGGAGTCGGTGGCCAAGGCGCGCGGCGTCATGCGCGCGATCGAGCTGGCGGTCGGCCAGGAGGACTGGGCGTGACCCGGGTCCTGATCGTCGACAACTACGACTCGTTCACCTACAACCTCTTCCAGTACCTGGGCGAGCTGGGGGCCGAGCTGGAGGTGGTGCGCAACGACCGCGCCACCGTGGACGAGCTGCTCGAGCGCGCCCCCGACCGGGTCGTCGTCTCCCCGGGCCCGTGCACGCCGGACGCGGCGGGCGTGTCGCTGGAGGCCATGCGGCGCTTTCCCGAGGCGGGGGTGCGCACGCTGGGCGTGTGCCTGGGTCACCAGGCGCTGGGGCAGGCGTTCGGCGGCCAGGTGGTCCGCCACGAGCCGATCCACGGCAAGAGCGCGGAGGTGCAGCACGACGGCAGGACGATCTTCGCCGGGCTCGAATCCCCGCTGACCGTGGGGCGCTACCACTCGCTCGTCGTCGATCCCGACCTGCCCGGCGCGCTCGAGGTCTCCTCCACGGGCGGCGGCGTGATCATGGGCCTGCGCCACCGCGAGCTGCCCGCCGAGGGCGTGCAGTTCCACCCCGAGTCCGTGCTCACGCCCCAGGGCAAGGCGCTGCTGGCCAACTTCCTGGACGCGGACTGATGCCCGGCGACGTGCTCACCCGCGCGATCGACGCGGTGGCCTCGGGACGCGACCTGTCCGCCGGGGAGGCCGAGGAGGTGCTGGCCACGATCATGTCCGGCGACGCCGGCGAGGCGCAGATCGCCGGCTTCCTCGTCGGCCTGCGGGCCAAGGGCGAGACGGTGGACGAGGTGACGGGCTTCGCGCGGGCGATGCGCGGCCTGGCGGCGCACGTCGACGCCGGGCGCGACGACCTGCTGGACACCGCGGGCACCGGCGGCGGGCGCATGACCTTCAACGTCTCGACGACCGCGGCGATCATCGCCGCCGGCGCCGGCTGCGCGGTGGCCAAGCACGGCAACCGCTCGGCCACCAGCCTGTCCGGCTCGGCCGACGTGCTGGAGGCGCTGGGGGCGCGGATCGACCTCGGGCCCGAGGCGGTGGCCGGCTGCATCCGCGACGTGGGCTTCGGCTTCATGTTCGCGCCGGCCCACCACAGCGCGATGCGCCACGTCGTCCCGGTGCGCAAGGCGCTGGGCGTGCGCACGGTGTTCAACCTCCTCGGCCCGCTCACCAATCCCGCGGGCGCCACGCGCCAGCTCATCGGCGTCTCGGACCCGGCGTTCCTGGAGACGATCGCGGGCGCTCTCGCGCGCCTGGGCGTGACCAGGGCGTTGGTAGTGTGCGGCGAAGACGGGGTGGACGAGATGAGCACCGGCGCCAGCACCCAGGTCGTCGAGGTCACCGGCGGTGACGACGGCGACGCCTCGACGCGCCGCTACGCGGTCCGGCCCGGCGACGTCGGCCTCGCCGAGTCCGCGCCGGAGGACGTGGCCGGCGGCACGCCGGCGCAGAACGCCGAGATGACGCGGCGGATCCTGGCCGGCGAGCCCGGCGCCCCCCGCGACCTGGCCGTGCTCAACGCCGGCGCCGCCGTCTACGCCGCGGGCGGGACGCCGACGCTGGAGGAGGGCGTCCGCGCCGCCGAGGCGGCGATCGACGATGGCCGGGCGGCGGCGGCGCTGACCGCGTTCGTCGAGCGGACGAGGGACGCATGACCGTGCGCGGGGACCGCGTCGTGGGAGCGCTACGCGCATGAACGTCCTCGAGCGCATCGTCGACGCGACGCGCCACGACCTCCAGCAGCGCCGGCGCGACCGGCCGCAGGCCGACCTGGAGCGTGCTCTGGAGGCGCGCGGCGACGACCGCCCGTTCTCCGAGGCGCTGGCCCGCCCGGGGATCTCGCTGATCGCCGAGCACAAGCGCCGCTCCCCCTCGGCCGGGCTGCTGCGCGAGGGCGCCAACGTGACCGAGGTCGTCGGCGCCTACGAGCGGGGAGGCGCGGCCGCCCTGTCGATCCTCACCGAGCGCCACCACTTCGGCGGCTCGCTGGAGGACCTGCGGGCGGCCCGGGCGGCCTGCGGCCTGCCGATCATCCGCAAGGACTTCGTCGTCGACCCCTACCAGCTCTACGAGGCGGCGGTGAACGGCGCCGACGCGGTGCTGCTGATCGTGCGGGCGCTGAGCGACGAGCAGCTGCGCGCTCTCTACGGGGAGGCGCGCTCGCTCGACCTCGACTGCCTGGTCGAGGTCCACGACGGCGAGGAGCTGGAGCGGGCCCTGGAGGCCGATGCCGAGGTGATCGGGATCAACAACCGCGACCTCGACGAGGGGACGGTCGACCTGGCGACCACCTTCGAGCTGATGCCCGACGTGCCGGCGGGCAAGACCGTCGTCGCCGAGAGCGGCATCTCGGGGACCGCGGAGCTGCAGGAGCTCGACCGCGTCGGCGTCGACGCGGTGCTGATCGGCAGCGCCCTGATGCTGGCTGAGGATCCCGAGGCGAAGACGCGCGAGTTGGCCGGGGCCGACGAAGGCACTCGCGAGCACCTTTTTTAGAAAACCTTTCAAGAGGGTTTATAGCGGGCTCAACGCGCGCCTCCATGATCTGGCGAGATGAGCAAGCCACGGCGATATCTCTCCTCCCCGTTGGGCTCGGCGCTGCTTGGCGGCGCCATCGTCGCCGCCTTCGGCTGGATCGCGATCGCGGTCGGTTGGATCCAGGCCGAGGGCGGCTCGACGACCACCGTCGCCGCGCCGCTGGCGGCACCCGTCGCGGATCGCTCCGGGGACGACGGAGGGAGCACCAATGTCGTCAACCGCATCTACCGCGAAGACGGCGAAGGGGTGGCCTTCATCGAATCCGACATCCCGGCCCAGGAACCGTCTCCCTCGCCGTTTTCGCCGTTCGGCGAACCGGAATCCGAAGGCGGCGGGACCGCGACCGGCTCGGGCTTCGTGATCGACGACGAGGGCCACCTGCTGACCAACAACCACGTGGTCGCGGGGGCGAACCGGATCCAGGTCAAGCTCGGCGACTCCGAGACCGCCTACGACGCCGAGCTCGTCGGCTCCGACCCCTCGATGGACCTGGCCCTGCTCGACGTCGAGGCCCCGGAGGACAAGCTGCACCCGCTCCGCCTCGGCCGCTCCGCCGACCTCGAAGTCGGCGACCCGGTGGTCGCGATCGGCAACCCGTTCGGGCTCGATCGCACCGTGACCAGCGGCATCGTCTCCGCCCTCCAGCGCCAGATCGAAGGTGGGGAAGGGTTCTCGATCACCGACGTGATCCAGACCGACGCGGCGATCAACCCCGGCAACTCGGGCGGGCCGCTGATCAACGCCGCCGGCGAAGTGATCGGGATCAACTCCCAGATCGCGACCGGGGGTGGGGGCGGGGGCAACGTCGGCATCGGGTTCGCGATCCCGATCGACACGGTGCGCTCCGAGCTCGCAGAGCTGAAGAAGGACGGCGAAGTGGACCACGCCTACCTCGGTATCAGCGGCGCGACGATCACCCCGGACCTGGCCAAGGCGGTCAACCTGCCGGTCGAGCAAGGAGTGCTGGTGCAGGAAGTGGTGCCGGACGGCCCCGCCGACAAGGCGGGCGTCGAGGGCGGGGGCACCCCGGCGACGATCGAAGGCGCGCAAGCCCAACTCGGCGGCGACATCATCACGGAGGTCGAGGGCAGGAAGGTCGCCAGCATGGACGAGATCGTCGAGGTCATCAACGAATCCGAGCCGGGCGACGAGCTCGAGCTGACGATCCTCCGCGGCGAGGAGACCAAGACGGTCACCGCCACGCTCGGCGACCGGCCCGACTCCGAATAGGGGATCGGGCACCCCCTTCGCGTACGCTGAGCTTGTGAGAGTCAAGTTCTGTGGGATCACCGACTTGGACGACGCGGCTGAGGCTGTACGGCTCGGCGCCTGGGCTATCGGGCTTATTCACTTCGACGGGAGCCCCCGCAACATCGATGCCGCCGAGGCCGCCCGGATCGGGGCCGCGTTTCGGCGCAAGTGCGAGGTGGTCGGGGTGTTCGTCAACCCGACCCTGGAGGAAGTCGACAAGGCGGTGGAGAATGCCGGCTTGACGATGGTGCAGCTGAACGGGGCGGAGGGGGCGCAGTTCTGCGCCGAGGTGGCGCGCCGCACCGGCGTCAAGGTGATCAAGGCGATCCACGTGGCCAGCGCCGCCGACGTCCACGCCGCCGAGGCATACCGCACCGACTTCCACCTCTTCGACCGCCGCGGCAAGGGCCTCTGGGGCGGCACCGGCGAGAGCTTCGACTGGGAGCTCCTGCGCGGCCACCGCTCCGAGGTGCCCGACGTCCTCGCCGGCGGACTGCGGCCCGACAACGTCGCCGCGGCGATCGCCATCGCCCAGCCCTTCGCGGTAGACGTCGCCAGCGGCGTCGAGACCGAGCCCGGCCGCAAGGACCACGCGGCGATGGAGGCCTTCTTCGAGGCCGCTCAGCCTGCTGGAATTCCCGGGCGATGAGCACCGTCGAGGAGAGGTTCGGCCCCTACGGGGGGCGCTACGTGCCGGAGACCCTGATCGCGGCGCTCGACGAGCTGACCGCCGCCTGGGGCGAGGCGCGCGAGGACGCCGAGTTCACGGCGCGGCTCGACCTGTTGCGGCGCGACTTCATCGGCCGGCCGACGCCGCTCTACCTGGCCGAGCGACTCTCCGAGCGGGTCGGTTCCAAGGTCTACCTGAAGCGCGAGGACCTCGCCCACACCGGCGCTCACAAGATCAACAACGCGGTCGGCCAGACCCTGCTGGCGCAGCGGATGGGCAAGCCGCGGGTGATCGCCGAGACCGGCGCCGGCCAGCACGGGGTCGCCACCGCCACCGCCTGCGCTCTGCTCGGGCTCGAGTGTGTCGTCTACATGGGCACCGAGGACATCCGCCGCCAGGCGCCCAACGTCGAGCGGATGAAGCTGCTCGGCGCCGAGGTCGCTCCGGTCGAGGCCGGTGCCCGCACCCTCAAGGAGGCGGTCAGCGCTGCGATCCGCGACTGGGTCGCCAACGTCGAGTCGACCCACTACGTGATCGGCTCCGCGGTCGGCCCGGCTCCATACCCGGCCCTGGTCCGCGACCTGCAGCGCGTGATCGGCGACGAGGCCCGGGAGCAGGCGCTGGCGGCCGAGGGCGGGTTGCCGTCGCGGGTGATCGCCTGCGTCGGCGGCGGCTCGAACGCGATCGGCATCTTCACGCCCTTCGTCGCGGACGCCGAGGTGGCGCTGGTCGGGGTCGAGGCCGCCGGCGAGGGTCTCGACAGCGGTCGCCACGGAGCCTCGCTCGGCGCCGGCAGCACCGGCGTCCTGCACGGCTCGCTCTCCGCGGTGATCGCCGACGAGGAGGGGCAGATCCTCGAGGCGCACTCGGTCTCGGCCGGGCTGGACTACCCGGGGGTCGGACCGGAGCACGCCTACCTGCGGGACACGGGCCGGGCCAGCTACGTCGCGGTCACCGACCGGGAAGCCCTCGATGCCTTCGGCGAGCTGGCGCGGCTGGAGGGGATCATCCCCGCCCTGGAGTCGTCCCATGCGATCGCCTGGCTGATGGAACACCCGGGCGGAGAGGAGTTCGACGTCCTCTGCCTTTCCGGCCGGGGCGACAAGGACCTTGCGGAGGTCGTGGCGCAGACGCAGCATGGCGGGGACGCCCCACTGCTATGAGCTCCGAGGAGGGGAGTCTGGGGGTGACTCGCCGGAGCAACAGCGGGGAGGCTCCGTCGAGCCACCCCCAGACTCCCGACGACAGCGCGCCCACTGGCGAGGCACGAATCGCTGGAGCCTTCGAGGCCGCCCGGGAAGAGGACCGGGCGGCTCTGATGCCGTACATGATGGCCGGGTACCCCGATCGGGAGGCTGCGTTGGCCGTCGCGGCCGCCTATGTCGATTCCGGCGCGGACCTGATTGAGCTGGGGGTTCCTTTTTCCGATCCGCTGGCCGACGGGCCGACGATTCATGCTGCGGCGACGGCGGCTTTGGGGGCGGGGGCGACTTTCTCGACCGCGCTGGAGGTCTGCCGCTCGGTTGCGGATCGGGTGCCGGTGGTGCTGATGGCCTACTCGAACATGGTGCTCGCCCACGGCGGGGCCGGGGAGTTCGCCCGGCTGGCGGTCGCGGCCGGAGCGGCCGGGGCGATCGTGCCCGACCTGCCGCTGGGGGAGGCCGAGGAGGTGCGCGAGGAACTTGGCGCCGCCGGCCTCGCGCTGGTGCCGCTGGTGGCGCCGACCACGCCGGCGGATCGCCGGGCGCGGATCTGTGCGGTCGCCCGCGGTTTCGTCTACGTCGTCTCCACGGTCGGGACTACCGGGGAGCGGGCGGAGGTCCCGGCCGCGCTGGCGGAGCTGGTGGCGGCGACCAGGGACGATTCCGAGGTTCCGGTCGCGGTCGGTTTCGGC
>DATLOP010000140.1:0-2895 GCA_035536255.1 Solirubrobacteraceae bacterium | reverse complement strand
GCGCGAGGTCGGCGAGGACACGGCTTCGTTCAAGCGCGCGCTGCGCCGCGTGCTGCGTCAGGACCCCGATGTGATCCTGATCGGGGAGATGCGCGACGAGGAGACCGTCCAGACCGCGCTGTCGGCCGCCGACAGGGCGGTGTGGACGGTCTCCTCGTCGCGCATCTCCCCGACCAGGATCACATCGGGGTCCTGGCGCAGGACGCGGCGCAGAGCGCGCTTGAAGGACGTGGTGTCGAAGCCGACCTCGCGCTGGTTGATGATCGACTTGCGGTCGCGGTGCAGGTACTCGATCGGGTCCTCGATCGTGACGATGTGGCGGTTCATCGTCTGGTTGATGTGGTCCACGATCGCCGCGAGCGTCGTCGACTTGCCCGAGCCGGTGGTGCCGGTGAGCAGGATGATCCCCCGCTCCTCCTCGGCCAGCTCGGAGATGACGGGGGGCAGGTTCAGGTCCGCCACGGAGCGGATGGAGAAGGGGATCGCCCGGCACACGAGCGAGATCGACCCGCGCTGGCGGAACGCGTTGACGCGGAAGCGCGCCATACCGGGGATGGCGTAGGCGAAGTCCACCTCGCCCTCGCGGTCGAACTCGTCGAAGCGCTCGGCGTCGGTGAGCATGTGGCGCAGGGCCGTGTTGGTGTCGTCGGGCTTGAGGCCCTCCAAGCCCTCGATGGGCATCAGGCGCCCGTGAACGCGGACGTGCGGAGGCAGGGGCACCTTGAGGTGCAGGTCGGATCCCTCGACCTGGATGAGATGGCGCAGGCACTCGTCGACGTCGAACATCAGGGGGTGCATCGGCGCCTGGGCGCCGATGCCTTAGCCCCCTGGACGAAATGCGTGCGCCGGCCGGCTTACGCGCGGCTAGGCGACGTCGCGCAGCTTCTGCGCTTCGGCCAGCGACTGGAGCTTCTTGAGCGACTGGTTCTCGATCTGGCGGATGCGCTCGCGGGTGACGTTGAACGTCCGCCCGACCTCGTCGAGCGTGCGCGGGTGCTCGCCGCCCAGCCCGTAGCGCAGCTCCAGCACGCGGCGCTCGCGGTAGGAGAGGTTCTCGAGCGCCTCGCGCAGCGCTTCCTTGGTCAGGATCTCGGCCGCGCGCTCGTACGGCGACTCGGCCCGCTCGTCGGCGATGAACTGCCCGAACTCGGACTCCTCCTCGTCGCCGACGGGCTTCTCCAGCGAGACCGGGGCCTGCGCGGAGCGCTTGATCGAGTCGACCTCCTCGGGCTCGATGCCCGTGACCTCGGCGATCTCCTCGGCCGTGGGCTCGCGGCCCAGCTCGGTGACGAGCTTGCGCTCGGCCCGGCCGATCTTGTTCAGCTTCTCGACCACGTGGACCGGGATGCGGATGGTCCGGGCCTTGTCGGCCAGGGCGCGGGCGATGGCCTGGCGGATCCACCAGGTCGCGTACGTGGAGAACTTGAAGCCCTTGCGGTAGTCGAACTTCTCGGCCGCGCGGACCAGGCCCAGCGTCCCCTCCTGGATCAGGTCGAGGAAGGGCAGGCCCTGGTTGCGGTAGTTCTTGGCGATCGAGACGACGAGGCGCAGGTTGGACTCGACCATCTTCTGCTTGGCGTCGAGGTCGCCGCGCTCGATGCGCTTGGCCAGGTCGACCTCCTCCTGCGCCGTCAGCAGCCGGACCTTGCCGATGTCCTTCAGGAACAGCTGAAGGGAGTCGGTGGTCATGTCGGGCTTGAGGTCCAGGGGGGTCTTGGCCCGCCGGCGCCCGCGCTTGTCGGGAGCGCGCTCGACCTCGTTGGCCGCGGCCAGGGCCGGGTCCACGTCGTCGACCAGCTCGATCTCGGAGCGCTCGAGCCAGCCCTTGAGCTCCTCGACGTCGCCCTCGTCCTCGTCGAGCTCGGCCACGGCGGAGTCGACCTCCGCGTGCGTAAGGACGCCGAGCTGCTGACCCTTGACGATCAGGCCCTTGACTTCTTCGAGTTCTTGCAGTTCCGCTACAGACATCACTTTTCCGTTTCTCAAGCCGGAGGGCGCGTCAAACGTGCGTTCCGGCTGGGCTCAATGAGAGGTGGCGGCTGAACCCAGTCCGCCCCACTCAAACATACGTTCTCCAGCATAGGCGCTTTACTTTCTGAAGTCAACCGGTGGCTTCCCGCATCTGGCGTGGAAATCTCGACCGGTCGGGGTGGCCGCGCCTACCTCCCTTACTCGGAACGCGGCACGCGGTTTCAAGTTGCGGGCACTCGGGTGCGGCTTTGCGCCATAGTGTCGGCGGGATGAGCGACCGAGACGACCAGGGCGCAGAGGTGCTGCGCAGCCTCCCCTCCCGCCGACCGCAGCGCCGCAGCGCCCGGCGCGACGCGGCCAAGCCCCCGGCCAAGCCCGCGGCCAAGCGCCCGGCGGCCAAGGTCAAGGCGCCCGGCAAGCCCAAGACGACCTTCCCCAAGGCCGCGGCACCCAAGGCCGCGAGCAAGCCGCGCGGCGTGCGGCCGTCCGCCGCGACCGACGCCGCCTCGTCGACCCCGGGCGACCCGCCGGCCAAGCCGCCCGAGGGCGTGGAGCTGGTGGGCACGGCGATCCAGGCGGCGGGCGAGCTGGCCCAGCTCGGGCTGACGCTGGGCACCAAGGCGCTGCGCGGCGCCGTGCGGCGCATCCCGCGGCCCTAGCGCCCGGCCTCGCGACGTCCGGGAGGGCGTTACGTATACTGCCGCGCTCCAGCCGAACCGGTGCGTCCCTGGGCGCGCCGGACGGGGGACCCACTGCGGGCCATCCGGTCCGCCGGGGCGAATCGACGCGATCGCCGCGTCGTAGCGCCTGCGCCGAGAGGCGTGCGCGCGAGCCCGTCAGCTCACCCCGTAGGCAGGACCGGATCGAAACCGAACGTGACGCGTACCGCGACAGCGACGCTGGCCGCCGCGCTCCTGAGCGCGG
>DATLOP010000139.1:0-3759 GCA_035536255.1 Solirubrobacteraceae bacterium | reverse complement strand
CGACGATCTCGCCCTCGCTGGCGTGGGCGCGGGCCGCGTCCAGCAGTCCCGGCATGAGGTTGCGCCCGTCGGCCGCCGCGTCCTCGCGCAGCCGCGTCAGCGCGGCCTCGACCGCGGAGGCGTCGCGCCCGGCGCGCACCGCCTGCAGGCGATCGACCTGCTTGCGCTCCAGGCCGGGGTCGATGCGCAGGATCTCCAGCTCCGCGTCGCCCTCGCTGACCTGGGTGTTGACGCCGACCACGAGGCGCTCGCCGCTGTCGACCTCCTGCTGGTAGCGGAAGGCGGCGTCGGCGATCTCGCGCTGGGGGAAGTTGCGCTTGACCGCCTCGACCATCCCGCCCAGCTCGTCGATCTTGGCGAAGTAGTCGTAGGCCTGGCGCTCCATGTCGTCAGTCAGCGCCTCGACGAAGTACGAGCCTCCGAGCGGGTCGATCGTGTTCGTCACGCCGGACTCGTGGGCGATGATCTGCTGCGTGCGCAGGGCGACGCGCACCGCCTCCTCGGTGGGCAGCGCGAGCGCCTCGTCGTAGGAGTTGGTGTGCAGCGACTGCGTGCCCCCGAGGACCCCGGCCAGGGCCTCGATCGTCGTGCGCACGATGTTGTTGAGCGGCTGCTGGGCGGTGAGCGAGACGCCGGCGGTCTGGGTGTGGAAGCGCATGAGCAGCGAGCGCTCGTCGCGCGCGCCGAAGGTCTCGCGCAGCTCGCGGGCCCAGATGCGCCGCGCCGCGCGGTACTTGGCCACCTCCTCGAAGAGGTCGATGTGCGCGTTGAAGAAGAAGCTCAGGCGCGGCGCGAAGTCGTCCACGTCCAGGCCGCGCGCGACGGCCTCCTCGACGTAGGTGAGCCCGTCCTTGAGCGTGAACGCCAGCTCCTGGGCGGCGGTCGAGCCGGCCTCGCGGATGTGGTAGCCGCTGATCGACACGGGATGCCAGCGCGGCATGTGCCCGGCGCACCACTCGATGAGGTCCCCGACCAGGCGCATCGCCGGGTCGATGGGGAAGCACCATTCCTTCTGGGCGATGTACTCCTTGAGGATGTCGGTCTGGATCGTGCCGGCCAGGCGCTCGGCCGGCACGCCCCGCTCCTCGGCCGCGGCGACGTAGAACGCGAGCATGATCGCGGCCGGCGCGTTGATCGTCATCGACACGCTGACCTCGTCCAGCGGGATGCCCTGGAACAGCGTGGCCATGTCGTCCACCGTGTCCACGGCGACGCCCTCGCGCCCCACCTCGCCCAGGCTGCGCGGGTGGTCGGAGTCGTGGCCCATGAGGCTGGGCATGTCGAAGGCGGTGCTCAGGCCGGTCTGCCCGTGGTCGAGCAGGTAGCGGAAGCGCTCGTTGGTCTCCTCGGCCGTCCCGAAGCCGGCGAACTGGCGCATCGTCCACAGCCGGCCCCGGTACATGCTCGGGTACACGCCGCGGGTGTAGGGGAACTCGCCGGGCAGCCCGATGTCGGCGGGGCCCGGGAGGTCGCGCTCGGTGTAGAGCGGGCGGATCGGCTGGCCGCTGAGCGTCGAGAACGGGGCGTCGCGCTCGGGCGTGGAGCGGAAGCGCTCGCGCTCCCAGCGGTCCGCGTCGCCCGTCTGGCGGGGCTCGGTCGCCATGGGCCAAGTGTACGGCTCGATACCCTCGCCGCCGCCGAGATGACCCGCAACGCACGCATAGGGCTGATCCTGGCCGCCGTCCTGGTTGCGGTCGTGGCCGCCGTGGTCATCGGCGGCGGGGGCGACGACGATGGCGGGGGCGCCGCGACGACCGCGGCCCCCGCCACCACGGGCACCGCGCCGGCCCGGCCGCGGCCCCGGCCGATCCCCGCGTTCCGCCTGCGCGACGGCAAGCCGGTGGGCGGCGTCGGGACGGTGGAGGTCCGCAGCGGCGAGCGCGTGCGCTTCGCCGTCGCCTCGGACACCGAGCAGGAGGTCCACGTCCACGGCTACGACATCAGGCGGACCGTGCCGGCCGGCGGGCGCGCCGTCATCTCCTTCGAGGCCTCGCTGCAGGGCGTGTACGAGATCGAGTCGCACACCAGGAGCGAGCCGATCGCCCGGCTGCGGGTCGTGCCGTGAGCGGCTTCCTCGTCTTCGCCCACGGGATCGCCGAGCGCGCCGACCTGCCGATCCCCCAGTGGCTGTTCGGCTGGGCGGCCGCGGCCGTCCTGATCGTCTCGTTCGTCGGCCTGGCCATCCTGTGGCCGACGCCGCGCCTGGAGCGCCCGGGCCTGCGGCGCGTCGCGCGCATCCCGGGGTGGGTGGACGTGGTGTGCGGGGCGATCGGCGTGGCCCTGTTCGGCCTCGTCGTCTACGCCGGACTGGCCGGGACCCAGACCGCCACGGCCAACCTCGCCCCCACGTTCGTCTACGTGCACTTCTGGATCGGCATGGTCGTGCTCAGCGTGCTGTTCGGCGACGTGTTCCGCCTGTTCAACCCGTGGCGCGCCGTGGCCCGGGCCGCCGGGTGGGTCATGGGCCGCCTGGCGCCGGGCTCGACGCCCGACCCGCTCCCCTACCCCGAGCGGCTCGGGCGCTGGCCGGCCGTCGTGGCGATCCTCGCCTTCGGGTGGCTGGAGCTGGCCTACCAGTCGCGCGACGACCCCTCGACCCTGGCCGTGCTGGCGCTGGCCTACGCGCTGGTCCAGCTGGCCGGGATGAGCTTCTACGGGGTCGAGGCGTGGAGCGCGCGCGCCGACGGCTTCGGCGTCCTCTTCAACCTGTTCGCGCGCCTGTCGCCGTGGGAGCGCCGCGACGGCGTCCTGCACCTGCGCGCGCCGCTGTCCGGGGTGACGTCGCTGCCCGCGGCGCCGGGGACGGTGGCGCTGATGTGCGTCGTGATCGGGATCACCACGTTCGACGGGTTCACCCAGGGCAAGATCTGGGCCGACCTGGCCCCGGACGTCGAGCAGTGGCTGCTCGACCTGGGCTTCGGCCTGCGCACGGCGGTCGAGACGACGTTCACGCTCGGCCTGCTCGCCGCGGTGGGGTTCGTGGCGCTCGTGTACTGGCTCGGGGTGGCGGGGATGCACACGGTGGGCCGCGGCCACGGCACCCGCGAGCTGGCGCGCTCGTTCGCGCACACGCTGGTCCCGATCGGGTTCGCCTACGCGCTGGCGCACTACTTCTCGCTGCTCGTGTTCCAGGGGCAGGCCACCGGCTTCCTGATCTCCGACCCGCTGGGGAAGGGGTCGGACCTGTTCGGGACCGCCGACGCCCAGATCGACTACGGCTTCATCTCGGCCAACGGCATCTGGTACGTCCAGGTGGGCGCCCTGATCCTCGGGCACGTGGGCGCCCTGATCCTGGCCCACGATCGCGCGCTGGCGATCTACGAGGACGTCCGCGAGGCCACCCGCTCGCAGTACTGGATGCTGCTGGTGATGATCGGGTTCACGTCGCTCGGCCTGTGGCTGCTGTCGGCGACCAACGCATGATCGTCCTCGCGCACGCCGGCCACGTCATCGTCGACCTGGTCATCTACCTCGGCCCGGTCCTGGTGATCGGCCTCGCCCTGTGGCTCGCCGACCGGCGCGAGCGCCGCCGGCGCGGCTAGCCCGGCGATTCCTGCTGGCGGCGACGGGCGGCCAGGCCGGCGAGGGCGGCGGCCAGGACGAGGAAGCCGACGAGGATGGCGGCGATCGCGCCGCCGCCGGGGCCGCCGCCGGCCCCCGAGCCGCCGATCGGCTTGCCGGCGGCGTCGGCCATCCGCTCGCCCGTGCGCCGCGCGGCGCCGACCATCTGGTCGGGGGTGGCGTCCGTGGTCACGCGGA
>DATLOP010000138.1:0-2272 GCA_035536255.1 Solirubrobacteraceae bacterium | reverse complement strand
GTCGCCGACCTGCCGCCGCTGGTCCTCGATCCAGTCCGGGTACAAGCCGTAGTGCGCGACGCCGTCGCGGTTGACGTCGAACACGCGCTGGCCGCTGCGCTGGCGGTCGATCGTCACCCCCCCGTCGAAGGACTTGAACGGGTACTGGACCGGGTTGCCGCCCTGGGTGCGCGCCCCGGGCTGCGGAGCCAGGCCGCGCATGTCCGCGCCGAAGCCCATTCCCGCGTAGAAGCGCGGGTCGCGCAGCTCGCGCACCTTGCGCCACGCCACCATGAACTCCGGGTGCGCGGTGGGGCCCGAGGCCGGCCCGATGACGCCGCCCAGGCGCATGATCCGGCGGTACGAGGTGTAGTCGGCCCAGGAGTGCGAGGACATCGTGCCCGAGTAGCGGTGCGCCTCCAGGATCGACAGCAGCTGGCTGCGCGCGAGCACCGACAGGTGGTCCGGGTCGATGATCATGCGCCGCTCCATCATGCGCCCGGCGATGTACGCGCCGAGCTCGGTCAGGCCGCGCGCGTTGCAGTGGGGCGGCGGCGGGTAGACCGGCGCGATGCCGCCGCCGGGCAGCAGCGCCGAGAAGGCGTTGCTCAGCAGCTGGTCGCGCCCGCCGCCGACCGCCTGGATCTGGGGGCGGTCCTCGTCGGGCCCGGTGCACGTGCGGAATTCGGGGAAGCGGCGGGTCTCGTAGAGGTGCCCGTTGGTCGTCACGACGCCGTTGGACCCGTCGTCGCCGGCCACTCCGCCGAACGCGTTGTCGAACTTGTTGATCACCTGCATGTCGCGCACGCCGAGGCGGTACACGCCGTCGAGCTGGTGGTCGATCATGGTCTTCGTGCACTGCGGCACGTCGTTGAGGATCCGGCAGTCGAACAGGCGCGAGACCTCGATGCCCAGGACGACCGCCATCTTGCCCTGGTTGATCACGCGCCGCGCCTGGAACGGGTCGCGGACGATCCGGAACCAGCCCTTCCCGGGGCCACCGTTCTGCGCGTCGACGTAGTCCTGCAGGTCGTACAGGTCGCGGATCTGCATCAGCGCGCCGTCCATCTCGCGGCAGGAGTGGTACTTGATGGGATAGACCTCGCACAGCGCGCCGTTCTCCGCGGCCTTGTTGACGAACAGGCGCAGACCGCTGCGCCAGGCGCGCTCGATCCACTTGTAGTACGCCTGCTCGTGCGTCAGCGACCGGGGGTTCGGCCAGTCCTTGAACGTCGGCCAGCCCACGGGGTCGTGGGTCGGCGACCCTCGCCCGGCGTTCGCGGCGTTCTCCACGATCGCGCCCTCGCCCACCGGGTAGTGGTCCGGGCAGTCGACCAGCGCGTACGGAGCCCCGTAGCGGTGCCACGGGCGCCCGCAGTGGATGCCGCCGCCGCTGAGCCGGAAGCCCATCCAGTGCATGTGGGTCTCCAGGAAGCCGCGCACCTCGCCGTAGGCCTGCGGCCCCGGGAACGGGTCCCCGGTGACGTTGAGCTCGACCTCGGGGTACTCCGGGCAGCCCTGCGCGCGCTCGAAGGTGAAGCGCCCGGCGCCGGCGGGGTCGACCAGGACGAGCTCGCCCGCCGCGTTGGCGGCCAGCGCGCGGTCGCGCGAGGGCAGGACCAGCTTGAACGCCTCGCCGGCCACGTCCACGCGCCAGTCGGCGTTCTCGCTGGGCTCGGCCGCGGCCGCGACGCGGTTCTGGGCGTCGCCGGTGAGGAAGTCGCGCTTGCGCCCGTAGAGCAGATAGCGGCCGAGGTCGGTGGCCTGCATGCGAAACGGCCCGGAGTCGGTGGCCACCAGGCGGTTCGGCGACTCGGACTTCAGGCCGTAGCAGCCGTTGGCCAGCTCGTAGCGCGCGTCGGGGGTGAGGGCGGACGCCGGCGGAGCGACGACCAGCGCGCACGCGAGGAGCGTGGCGGCGAGCAGGCACATCCGTTGCCTCGGTCGGTATTCCCCCTTCACCTGGCCCTGATTCAAGCACCCCGGCCCGGGCGGCGCCCCCGCTACCGTTCGGCGCGTGGCCAGGTTCCGCCCTTTCGACGTGCTCGTGCTGGGGGCCGGCGGCATCCTCGGCGAGGCGTGGACGAGCGCCGTGCTGGCCGGGCTGGCCGACGCGGCGGGGTTCGACGCGCGCGACTGCGAGGGCTTCGTCGGCACCTCGGCGGGGTCGATCGTCGCCGCCGCGCTGGTGGCCGGCGTCGACCCGTGCGAGCGCCTGGGCGAGCTGCCCGAGCCCCCGCCGGTGGGCGAGGCGGCCGGCGAGGCCGGCGGCCGGCGCCGCCTGCTGGACGCC
>DATLOP010000137.1:0-2551 GCA_035536255.1 Solirubrobacteraceae bacterium | reverse complement strand
TCTGCCAGTTGAGCTAGGCGGGCCGGCTCAACCGAGTGTAGGGGCGGGGCGGCTAGGAGATCCGGTCGACGACGAAGATGAGCGTCGCGTTCGGGGCGATCGCCGGCGGGGCGCCCTGGGCGCCGTACGCCAGGTCGGGCGGGATGACGAGCTTGCGCCGGCCGCCCTTCTTGATGCCGACGAGCCCGCGGTCCCAGCCCGGGATGACCATCCCCGCGCCGAGCTGGAGGCTGAACGGCTCCCCCCGGTCCCAGGAGGCGTCGAACTGCTTGCCGGTCGCGTAGTCCACGCCGACGTAGTGCATCGTCAGCTGGTCGCCGGACTTCGCGCCGGGGCCGCTGCCCTCGACGACGTCCTCCACGACCAGCTCGGTCGGCGCGGCGCCCGAGCCCTTCTCGACGGTTGGCTTCTTGCTCACATCATCGTCCTCTCCGCCGGGGCCCGGCTTCGCTGTGGTGGCCGTGGTCGGCGCCGCCGGCGCCGTGCTCGTAGCCGCCGGCGCGGTCGCCGTGGCCGCCGGCTCCCCCTCGTCGTCGTCGCCGCAGCCGGCCGCCAGGGCGGCGAGGGCGAGCGGGAGGACGAGGACGCGGCGGGGGGACATGGCGCGCGGAACCCTACCGCCCGCGGCGCTCGCGCCACCACGTCACCGCGTCGGCCAGCGTCGTCTCGAGCGGGATCGCGGGCTCCCATCCGGTGGCGTCGCGCAGCCGCGTGGGGTCGCCGCGGATCTCCATCACCTCGTGCGCGCGCACGCGCGCGGGGTCGATCTCGTGCGCGATCTCGCGCCCGGTCACGCGCCCCAGCAGCTCGATCAGCTCGGCCACCGACACCGCATGGCCCGAGCAGACGTTGTAGGCGCCGGGCGCCACGTCGCGCGAGGCCAGGCGCCGGTAGGCGTCGGCCACGGCGCGCACGTCGGTGAAGTCGCGCCGCGGGGCCGGGTTGCCGGTCACGATGCGCAGCGGTCCGGCGCCGTCCCCGGCGCCCTCGGCCGCCTGACGGGCCAGCGTGGCCACCACGTACTCGTCCGTCTGGCCGGGGCCGGCGTGGTTGAACGGGCGCGCGCGGACGACCTCCAGCCCGTGCGCGTCCGCGTACATCCCGGCCAGCAGGTCGGCGGCGGCCTTGGAGACGGCGTAGGGGTTCTGCGGGCGCAGCGGCGCGTCCTCGCCGACCGGCAGCTGCGCCGGGGGCCCGTAGACCTCGCCGGAGCCCACGGCGACCACGCGGGCGCCCGGCGCGTGCGCGCGGACGGCGTCCAGCAGGTGCTGGGTCATCGCGAGGTTCAGGCGCAGCGTGTCCCCGGGCGCCGCCCACGACGCGGGCACCGAGGCCTGCGCCGCCAGGTGGAAGACGACGTCCGGCGCCGCGTCGGCCACCGCGCGCGCCGCGGCGTCGCGGTCCATCAGGTCCACGGCGATCGCGCGGGCGCCCTCCGTCGCCGGCTCGTCGGCCGAGCGCGACAGCGCCACCACGTCGTCCCCGGCCTCCACGCACGCTCGCGCGAGGTGCCCGCCGGCGAACCCGCCCGCGCCTGTGATCAGGACGCTCAGGAGGTGGGGCCTTCGGCGGTCCCGCCGACCTCGTCGGCGGCGCCGGCCGCGACGGCGTGCTCGATGCGCCCGTGCCCGTTGGACGACACCATCGCCTCGTAGGGAGGCGGCACGTCCTCGTGCGGCGGGTTCAGGCGGCGCTCCAGCTCGCCCAGCACCACGCCGAACAGCAGGTGGCGCCAGGTGGCCTGGCCCAGGGCCCGGGCGTTCGCGGTCAGCTTCGGCAGGTCCCCGCGCGCGGGGTGCAGCCGGTCGCTCAGCCGGCCCAGCGGCCAGAAGGCCGCGTTCTGGACTAGGGCGGCCACGGGGCCGCGGGTGGGGGCGGGTATCGGCGCCAGCCGGGCCAGGTTGGCGTACACCGCGCCGAACAGCGCGCCGTTGGCCAGGTGCATGGCCAGGCCGACCGGATACCAACCCGGTCCGCGCGTGACCGCCTTGCCCAGCAGCTCGACGTCGTCGTAGACGCTGCCGAAGACGCGCTTGTCCAGCGGCTGCTGCGCCGCCCAGGCGCCCGCGGCGACCGCTCCGGCCAGGGCTCCACGGGCGGTTCGGGCGCGGTCGATCGCCATCGCGACGCAACTGTAACGAGCCGTCGGACGCGGGGTTGGGACGTCACGTATGCACGCCGACAGATTGCACGCCCGCGCCCGCGAGAACGGCGCCAACCTCGTCGTCTACTGGCTGGTCCGCGCCGTCCTGCAGCCGTTCTTCCACGTGTACTTCCGCCTGTCGCGCCTCGGGCGCGAGCACATCCCCGCCGACGGCCCGATCATCTTCGCCGCCAACCACCGCTCGTTCCTGGACCCGTTCGTGATCGGGACGCTGGTCCGGCGCCCCATGTACTACGTGGCCAAGAAGGAGCTGTTCGAGCGCCGCTGGCAGGCCTGGATCCTCAACGCGCTCGGCGCCTTCCCCGTCGATCGCGGCGCGTCGGACGCCGAGATGATGCGCACCGCGCGCGCGATCCTCGCCCGCGGCGACAGCGTCCTGATCTTTCC
>DATLOP010000136.1:0-5068 GCA_035536255.1 Solirubrobacteraceae bacterium | reverse complement strand
ATCCCGCCCGGCGCCGGCGGCCCCACCGGACCGCCCGAGGACCGCCGCCCCGAGGCGGGGCCGGCGGACGACATCGACGCCGGCGGCGGCTAGGCCTCGGCCGGGCCGGCTTCGAGGTCGCCGGACGGTTCCCCAGCGGGGTCGTCCTCGGCCGGCGCGCGCAGCGCGAACGCGGTGCCCGCCGCGAGCAGCGTCCAGGCCAGCGGGTCCTCGAGGAAGGCCGCGTAGAGCAGCGTGTGGACGACCAGCCCGGCGAAGGCGGCGGCGATCGCCGCCCGCACCGGCGACGCGCGGGCGCCGCGCACCAGCCGCAGGAAGGCCGCGCCGAGCAGGGCGAGGTAGAGGGCCAGGCCGAGGGCGCCCTGCTCGGCCGCCACGGTCACCGGGATCGTGTGCGAGGCGTCGGCCGCCTGCTCGCCCGACACCCGCTCCGCGGCCCGGAACTCCTCGGTGAACGATCCCGACCCCCAGCCCAGCACGGGCCGGTCGGCGAACAGCCGCACCCCGCCCTCCAGCAGCTCGACGCGTCCGCTCGTCGCCTTGTCCACCGATTCGCCGCTGCCCAGGTCGACGTCCACCGTGCTGGGAAACGCGAACACCGTGGCCGCGGCCAGCGCGGCCACCCCGGCCACCGTGGCCAGGGTCCACGGCGCGCTCCAGCGCAGGGCGGCCAGCACGACCAGCCCGGTGAGCAGCGCGGCCAGGCTGGACTGCGACAGCGTCAGCACCAGCCCGCCGAACAGGACGGCGAGCGCCGCCGTCGCCAGCACCAGCGTCCGCTGCCGCGCGCTCCACAGCAGCACGGCGACCAGCGCGGTCATGACCACGACGAGGAAGCGCCCGTAGATGTTGGGGTCGAAGAACAGGGAGCTGACGCGGAAGTACGTCTGGAACTGGTTGGAGGCCACGACCTCGGGGTTGAGGAGGACGGTGCGCGTCGCGTACTCGAGGAACCCGACGGCGCTGAAGGCCAGCGCCAGGCCGACCAGGACGTACAGGCAGCGGCGCGCGAGGTCGCTCGTCCACTCCAGGCCGGCCAGCAGGGCGTAGAGCAGCGCGAAGGGGACGTAGAAGAACACGACCTGGTTGAGCGCCTTGCCGAAGTCGCTGGAGTAGGCGGCCTGCAGCGCGTAGAGCACGACCGCGCCGAGCAGCAGCCACTCCAGCGCGCCCCGGGTCGTGTCCTCGCGCGCCGGCCGCTGCCCGCGCAGCCGCGGGACGGCGAAGGCCAGCGCGCCCGCGGCCACGACGAAGTACAGCGGCACCAGCAGGTTGGCCGACTCGCCCCCGGCCTCGATCGGGATGCGAAACGGCAGGGCCAGCACGGCGCCGAGCGCCAGCAGCACCGGACGGCGGTCGATGGCCCACGCCGCCAGCGCGACCGCGGCCAGCGCCGCCACGCCCCCCGCCACGGCCAGCGCGGGGCGCGAGCGGACGGGGTCCAGCTGCGGCGTGTCCCAGATCTCGGCCAGCAGCAGGACGGGGGTGAGGACGAGCGCCCCGAGCATCGCCGCGGCCCGCGCCCGGGCGAGCGGCGCCAGCACGACCGCGGACGCCAGCAGCGCCGCCACGACGATCCCGGCCTCCTTGAGCGCGGTGCTCACCGGCCCCCCAGGATCTGCCACGCCCGGCGCGTGAGCGCGGAGACGTTGGGGTTGCGCAGCCGCTGTCCCCAGGTCGGCAGGCCGGTGCGGATCACCAGGCCGCGCCCCACCCGGACGCCCACGATCACCTGGCGCCCGGCGGAGTCCTGCGCGCTGGCCACGATCCGCGCGCCCTCGCCGGGGTCGCGCGTGCGCTCGTAGCCGTCGAAGTCCGGGAAGGACCCGTCGCCGCCGGCGAACAGGCCGATGCCGTCGTCGCCGCCCAGCAGGTCGATCCGCCGCGGCTCCACCGGGTCGATGCGCGAGCCGAAGACGTCGAACGCGGACTCGCCGGTCGGGCGCACCAGCAGGCCGCGGCGCAGGCGCACCTCGCGGCGCAGCGACTCGGTGCCCAGCGAGAACACGCGCCCGCCGCCCGTCACGTAGCGGCGCAGGCGCGTGGCCACGCGCGGCTCCAGCCAGCGCGCGTTGCCCGCCAGCACGACGCCGCTGTAGCGCGTGAGGAAGTTGGGCGAGCGGGCCGTCAGCTGGCTGTCGTACATCACGTCGTAGCGCCGGCGCGGACGGTCGAGCAGGCGCAGCAGCGGGCTCTCGTGGCGGGCGAAGCCGGGCGGCTCGCCGCGGCCGGCGAACGGGCGGGCCAGGCGCACCGGCCCGCCGCGCGACAACGTGTTGGGGAGCCCGTCCCCGTCGTCGTCGACCGGGTTGAGGCCCTGCCAGCTGACCAGGGGCAGGACGAGCAGCACGCGCTGGCGGCCCGGGCCGGTGACGGCGATCGGCACCTTGGCCCGCCGCCCGCCCGCGCGCAGCTCGAGCAGGTACACGCCCGACGGCCGGCGCGGGATGCGCACCCGCAGCAGCGGGCGGCGACCCCGGCCGCGGGCCAGCGTCTCGGTCTGGCCGAGGCGGTGCAGGCGCCAGCGGTAGGGCAGGCGCCGCGAGTCCACGAACACGCTCACGCGGCTCCCGGCGCGCACGGCGCGCGGCGGCCCCTGGCCGGCCAGGTAGCGCACGGTCACGCCCGGGCCGCCCTCCGGGTCGCCCTCGCGCGGCCGCGCCCCGAAGGGAAACGACGAGCCGACGTTGCCCGCGCGGTCGCGGACCTGGGCCACGATCGCGTAGGTGCCGGGCGGCGGGCGGCGGGCCCCGGCGATCGGCCCGCGCCATTCCCCCTCGGTGGCGCCGGGCTCGGCGGGCAGCCGCGTGACCGCCTTGGGCTTGGGCAGGTCGGTGCGGTAGACGCGGAGCACCGGCGTCCCGACCACCGTCGCGTTGGTCACCTCGAAGCGCACCGGGCGGTTGCCGGGCAGCGGGAAGATCAGAGGCCCGCGCGCGTCCTGCGGACGGCGCACGCGGACCAGCGGGCGCGGCGGCGTGCCATCCACGGCGATCTCGTCGATCAGCGTCACCGAGCGCCCCTGGCGGCGCAGCCCGACGCGGACGCGATAGTTGCCGTCGGGGACCGGGCGCCCGGCGTCGTCGCGCCCGTTCCACAGCAGCTGGACCGGCTCGCCGGCGCGCATGCGCCGGTTGCGCACCAGCCGGCGCACGGCGTCGCCGTCCTCGTCGAGCAGCGAGACCGTGGCGTCGTCGGTGCGCTTGAGCCGGATGCGGATCCCCGCCTTGCGAAACGCGACGTGGGGCGAGACGACCTCGGTCACGCTGCGCGTCTGCACGCGCCGGGGCGTCTGCTTGAGGCGCTGGGTGACCAGGAAGGCGCCCAGCGTGGCCAGGACGAGGGCGGCGAAGACGTAGCGGGCCAGGCGGGTCACGCCGGCACCACCACGACGTTGGGGACGTCCCAGTCGTGGAAGCGGTCCAGGCCGCGCGGGTCGCGGCTGCACAGGACCGTTCGGATGCTCCCGCCGTGGCACACGACCAGCGCGGGGAGCCGGCCCGCGGCCCGCACGTCCTCCAGCGCGGCCAGCGTGCGCTCCTGCTGCTCGCGCAGGGACTCGCCGCCGGGGAAGCGGAAGTCGGCGCCGGCCCGTCGCCAGGCCGCGTAGAGCTCCGGGTCCTCCCGCGCGACGTCGCGCCACAGGCGTCCCTCGAGCTCGCCCCGGTCGCCCTCGGCCAGGCGGGGGTCGACGACCGGCTCCAGGCCGAGGTGGCGGCCGGCGATCTCGGCCGTCTCGCGGGCCCGCGCCAGCTGCGAGGAGTACAGCGCGGCGATCCCGTCGCCGGCCAGGCGCCGACCCAGCTCGTCCGCCTGGGCGCGCCCGGTGTCGTTGAGCGGCGTGTCGAGACGTCCCTGGATGCGGATCGGCTCTCGGTTGTCGTCGGTCTCGCCGTGGCGCGCGAGCAGGATCACGGATCGACGTTCGCCGTGTCCGAGCGCAGTCCTAGGCGCAGGGTCTCCAGCGAGAGCACGTCGGCGGGCGGGATGTTGCCCAGGTTGACCTCGGCGCCGAAGCGCTCGATGAACCACACCTGCTGCTCCTTGCGCGGCGCCTCGAAGAGCAGGCGTCCCGGGTCCACCTCGTGGGCGATCTCGTCGATCAGCCCCATGCGGACCTCGCCGTCGGCCCGGAAGATCCCCGCCGTGCCGGACTCGCGCGCCTCGGCGATGACCTTCCACGCGCCCGCCTGCAGCTCGGTCTCGATCTGCTCGACCCAGCGGTACGGGGCCATGATCTTGGCGTCGTCCTTGGACCCGACCTCGGAGAAGACCGTGAACTCCTTGGCCAGGCGCTCGATCAGCTCGAGCTTGTCGGCGTGGTCGAGCTCGATCGTGCCGTCGGAGACCTCGACGTGCTTGAGGTCGAGCGCGCGGACGTAGTCCACCAGGCCCTCCAGGCGGCCCTGGGCGAGCGCGATCTCGGTCAGGGTGCCCCCGAGCACGACCGGGATGTCGTGGGCGCGGTAGCGGTCGAGCTTGGCCTCGAGGTTGCCGGTGGCCAGGGCCGAGCCCCAGCCGAGCTTGACGAAGTCCACGAAGTCGCCCGCGACCTCGATCATGCCCTCGACCTCGGCCACCGAGAGGCCACGGTCGAGCACGTGCGTGATCCCCTGCTCGCGCGGCTTGGCGCTCCGGGACGGGAGGTCGAGGAAGCCGGTCACGGGCGTGCCGCTACTGCGTGCGGTCGGCGCCCACGGTCACGACGACCTCGGCGTCCGGGCCGGCAATGGCCCCCGTGTTCGGGTCCAGGGGACGCACGCGCGGGGGCGGAACCTTGAGGATCCCGGCGATCTCGTTGGCCCCCGCGCGGTGGTCGGGGGCGAACTGCACGGTGGTCTCGGCGCGCTGCTGGTCGGCCGCGTTGGTGACCTGGCCGCGGGCGAAGCCGGCGCTCTCCAGCTGGTCGCCCACCTGCGCCGCGAGGCCGGGGACCGTGGTGCCGTTGAGCACGGCCACGGTGACGTCGCCGCGGGGGACGGTCTGCTGGCGCGCGGGCGCGCCGGGCGCCGGGGCGGGCGCGGCCACCGTGTTGGGCTCGCGCGCCGGCTCGTCGTCGCCGCCCAGC
>DATLOP010000135.1:0-4623 GCA_035536255.1 Solirubrobacteraceae bacterium | reverse complement strand
CCCCTCGCCGGCGTCCAGCCGGTCGCCCGCCCGCACGCCCACGCGGTAGCGGCCGGGCGCCCGCCACACGCGCGAGCGCGTGGGCCGGGCCCCGGTGTAGGCGTTGAAGCCGGTGCCGGCCACGTCCCACGCGAACAGCCGCCCCCCGGGCGGGACCCGGCGCGGGTAGCCGACGGCGCGCAGGAGCACCCGTCGTCCGACCTCGACCCGCCGCGCCGAGACGACCAGCCGCACCGGGCGCGGGCGCCGGTACGGCGCGCGGACGCGGAACGCCGCGGCCACCGCCGCCCCGGCCGGCTTGGGCGTCCCGTCGGCGCGCTCGACGATCCCCAGGCCGTTCTCCCACGTCGTGAACCCGTCCGTGATGTCGCGGTAGCGGAACAGGATGGCCACGTCGACGTCGCGCATCTGGCGGAACGTCCGGGCCAGGACGGCGAGGGCGCGTGCCTGCAGCGGCTCGGACAGGCGGGGGTGCCCGCCCGTGCCGCCCGGCGCGCTGGAGATGCCCGCCTCGGTCACCCAGAACGGGCTGCGGTCGCGCCAGCGGGCCCGCACCCGGCGCATGCTGCTCATCTTGTCGCGCGCGTTGGCGATCACCGGCAGGTCGGTGGGGTACGGGTGCACGCCGATGGCGTCGAACGCGCCGCGCGCGCCGGTTGCGTACATGCGGTGCAGGAACACGGAGTCGTCCGCGCCCCCCTCCCCGCCCCCGCACAGGCACATCGAACCGGCGACGACGGGCAGCCGCCGGTTGCCCGCCTTCGCCCCGGCGTGGGCGGCGCGCAGCAGGCGCACGTAGCGCGCCGCATCCACGCGCGGCTTCCAGAAGTGGGCGAGGTTGGGCTCGTTCCAGACCTCGATGCCCTTGAGCCGGGGGTAGCGCACGGCCAGCCGCCGGAACAGCTCGCGCCAGCGCGGCAGGTGGACCTCGTCGGGCGGGTACAGGCAGGGCCGCGGTAGGGACGCGCACTCGGCGCGGGCCCACGTGGGCGTTCCCACGACGGCGGGCAGCGGCCGCATCCCGCGCGCCGCGAAGTCGGCGTTGATGCGGTCTACGAACCCGAAGTCGAAGCGCCCCGGCTCGGGCTCGAGGTCGCACCAGCACACGAAGTAGCGCCCGACGGTCGCGCCGAGCTCGCGGCTGCGATCCAGCCGCTCCGGGCTGGTCGCGTCGGTGAGCCCCCACGGGATCACCCGTGGCGCGGCCGAGGCCGGGCCCGAGAGGGCGAGGGTGGCGCCGAGGGCGGCGAGCAGGGCGACGCAGGGTCGGCGCGGCACCGCCCGCAGGCTAGCGGGGCGCTAGCACCGGCGGAAACGGCCGAGCAACGGGCGCGTCAGCCGGAAGCCCGTGGCGCTGATGAAGCCCCAGCGGTCCCCGGTCGTGTCCACGATGGCGAGGCGCAGGCGCTCGCCCCGGAACTCCTGCAGGTTCCAGCGCGCGTTGACGTCGCGGACGTTGTCGTCGAGGCCGAACGTCTCGCGCACCACCTGGCCGCGGTGGTAGAGACGCACGGAGGCGACGCTCCCGCGCTGGAAGCCGCCCGGCGTCGCGTGTCCGCCGTGCACGCGGAACTCCAGCCAGCAGGTCCGCGCGTGGGCCGTGAAGTCCTGGTACATGAAGCCCACGCCGCCGTCCCCCGCCCCGCCGTGGTCGTAGGAGGTCACGTAGTTGCGGCCCTTCGCCGGAACGACGTGGAAGCGCGGCTGGATCGGCCCGACTCGTGGGATGGTCCATCCCTCCAGCCCGCGCGTGAAGTCGCCGTTGACGATGCGGGGCGCCGGGACCCGGGTGCCGCGGACCGGCGGGCGCGGGCGCGGCCGGCCCGGCTCGACCAGCACCGTGCGCATCACGTGGACCTTGTAGGGATGCCAGCTGGAGTGCAGGAAGACGATCTCGTACGCGCCGTCCCGGCGCTTGCGGAACCAGCGGGGCACCATGTAGGGCCCGTACTCCCCGCCCCAGGCGTTCCAGCCGTCGAGGTGGTCGGGCTCGTAGAGGCCGTCGTCGGGCCTGTCCCACGTGTCGGTCTCGCGGTGCCAGTCGCCGGGCTTCTCGTGCATCGTCACCGAGTACCCGCCGTCGGCCGCGCTGGCGTCGGTCATGATCTTCTCGGGCCGGCTCCAGGGCCCCCACGGCGTACGGGCGAAGCGCAGGTAGTAGCCGCGCACGTCCGGCGGGCCGCCGCATCCGTAGGCCATGACGAACAGGCCGGTGAAGCGGTGGCGGCGCACAGAGAACTCGCCGATGCAGCGGTCGGGGACGATGTACTGGGCCGTCTCCTCGCCGGGGCCCCAGCGCGCGCGCGTGCCGCCGCGGTAGTACTGCCAGCGCTCGCGGACGGCCAGGTCGCGCGGGCGCACCCGCGCCAGCGCGATCGCGCTGAAGCGGTAGGGATTCCCCGCGCCGTAGATGTAGATCCACCCGCGGTACTGCACCGCGCTGACATTGAGGAAGCGCTCGCTGCCGTAAATGTGCTCGGCCACGAGGTCGTTGGCGCGCAGCCCGCGCGCCGGGCCGGAGGCCAGGACCGAGTAGTCGTAGCGCTGCAGGGGCTCGGAGCCCCGGTGGTACTTGTTGACGTAGAAGACGTAGACCCGGTTGCCCACCTGGAGGCCCTCGACCGGCACCTCCATGCCGCCGTCGCGGATGACCGGGAACGGGTAGTCGCTCTCGTAGCCCAGCGGCCGGCGCCCGCCGATCCGCAGGCCCCCGCAGTATCCGGGCCGGCTTAGGCCGAACGGGCAGCGCACGACGAGTGGCTCGAACCGTCCACCGGCCTGGCGGTCGAAGGCCAGGCGCGGCATCTGGAACCGGCCGACCCTGCGCGCCGTCGTGAAGGCGAGCGAGTCGGCGTCCCAGCTCCCCGCGCCCTCGGTGGTCCACGAGTCGCCGAACAGGAGGGCCAGGCGGCCGTTGACCTCGAACGACGCCCCGAGGTCGGTGCCGCGCATGACGAAGTCGCCGCCGAGCTCGTTGGGGCCGCCGCGGTGCGGCGCCGTGACCAGCCAGCCCAGGTGCTCGGTGTAGGCCTTCTCCAGGCGCGCCGGGGTGAGGCGCAGGAACTGTGGGGAGCGCAGGCGCGGCAGGCGGCTGAAGCGCGGTTGGTGGCCCAGCCCGGTGAACGGCCCGCGCACCTCGAGCGGCGGCGGCGGCGCCGACCCCCCGGCCCCGCCCCCGGGCGGCGGCGTCGGCGTCGGAGACCCGGGCGCGTCGGCGCCGAAGGTGAAGTCGTCGATCCACAGGTCCACGACGTTCGCGCGCTCGATGCGTGCGAAGGCGATGCGCGGCGCCTCCCCCGCCGGCTGCGAGACGGAGAGCTGCGTCCACGCGCCGTCGCTGGCGTGGACCGATGCGCTGGCCACGACCCCGGACGAGCCGTCGATCGCCGTGAGCACCACCGGCTGCGGATTGTCGAGCGAGGTGTTGCGCACCCAAACGCTCACCCGGCTCTGGGTCGAGGAGAAGGCGGCCGTCATGCGGCTCGGCTGGCTGTCGTCGCACCGGCTGACCTCGACGCGGTTGGGCGCCGACCGCGCGGTCGGGTCGCCCACGATCTGGTTCGCGGTCGACCCCGGGTCCGGGCAGGGTGAGAACGTGACGCCGAGGCCGGAGTACTGGTTCCCGAGCGACTGCCCGGCGTACCCCGCGTCGTCGAACGCGATCGTCGTGTCGGCGCCGGCGGCAGCGGGAAGCGCCATCAGCGCGAGCACCGACGCCAGGGCGGTCCGTCGCCACGTCCCGTACCTCATCCCGCGAACTTAATCGCTGCGCCGCTTCCGGTGGGAAAAAACGCGTACCCGCTAGCGCCGCGTGAGCGCCAGCACGTGCACCGTCGAGCGCCCGAACGCGGTCAGGCGGAGGTGCAGCCGCAGGCGGCCGCGGCCCGGGGCGACCCCGACCGGGATCGTCCGGGCGCGCCGGCCGACCGTCGCCCGCTGCGCGCCCACGCGCAGACTCGCGGGCACCGAGGAGGCGACCCGGACGCGGACGACCCGGGCCAGCCGACTCAGCGTCCGTGGGGCGCGGACCGTCAGGAAGAGCGGGGCCGCGCCGCGCACGCGCACGACGACGGACGCCGCGCCCCGGCGGCCCGCCGCGTCGGTGGCGACCAGTCGCAAGCGCCGGCGGCCGGGCGGCAGGCCCGCCACCGTCGCGTTGGCGCCCCGCGCGATGCGCCGAGCGCCCAGGAACCAGGCGAGCCGGCGCGAGGGCACGAGGCGGACGGCATCGTCGAACGCGTGGCCGCGCAGCGACAGGTTGGCGTTGCCGTCGATGACCGCGCCCGCCACCGGCGCCTCGATGCGCACGGCCGGAGGCCGGCCCAGCGCCCGCAGGCGCCCGGACACGGCGCTGGTCCGGTTGAAGCCGTCGTCCCCGCAGACGCGCACCCGCGCGCGGCGGGACCCGGCGAAGTAGGCGTTGGGGAGGGCCGCGCGGCCCGAGCTCGGGCCGACGTAGAGCGTGCGCCACCGGCGCCCGTCGTCGAGCGAGTAGGCGATCGTCGCCTCCAGCGCGCCGCCGTCGGCGTCGGACGCCCGCCAGGCGACGTTCACCGCGCGGGCGCGGCCGATCACCGCCCCGGCGCGCGGGCTGAGCAGGCGGACGCCGGGCGCGCGGGCGCT
>DATLOP010000134.1:0-20413 GCA_035536255.1 Solirubrobacteraceae bacterium | reverse complement strand
TTCGCCCTGCACTCCGACCCCCAGCGCGCCGCGTGGTCGGCCCTGGAGCCTCACACCCAGGCGCCGCCGTGGGGCGAGGCCACGGACGTCGACGGGACCGAGCACCGCCTGTGGCGCGTCGCCGACCCCGAGGCGATCGCCGCCGGGCAGGCGGCGACGGCCGGCGCCGAGCTGCTGATCGCCGACGGCCACCATCGCTACGAGACGGCCCGGGTGTACGCCGAGGAGGTCGGCGGCGAGGGCGACCACCGCTACGTCCTCACGTGCCTGGTCGCGCTCGAGGACCCCGGCCTCCTCGTGTTCCCCACCCACCGGCTGGTCCGCGGCCTGCGCCCCGACCAGCACGAGTCGCTGGCCGTGTCCATTCGCGAGTCCTTCGAGGTCGAGGAGGTCACGCGCGAGGAGCTCGTCCCCACCGGTGACGGCCCGCTGCGCCTGGGCTACGTCGACGCGCACTTCAAGCGCCCGTTCCGCCTCACGCTCAAGGACCCGGCGATCGCCGACGCCGCGCTGCCCGGCAAGCCCGAGCCCTACCGCCGCCTGGACACCGCCGTCCTGGAGGCGCTGATCCTCAAGGGGGCGCTGGAGATGTCCGACGACGACATCTCTCACCTGCGCGGGCTGGGCTACGCGCGCGACTTCGCGCAGGCGCTGGACATGGTGGACCGCGGCGAGTACGACGCCGCCTTCTTCATGCGCGCCACCCCGGTCGAGGAGGTCCGGGCGGTGGCCGCGGCGGGCGAGAGCATGCCCCCCAAGAGCACGTACTTCTTCCCCAAGCTGCTGACTGGCATGGTCTTCAATCCATTGACGGACCGACCCGCTAATCTCGAATCATGAGAGCCACCGCGCGCCGGCGCCGCCCCAACGCCTTCCCGCACGACGTCCGCGTCCGCGACCACGTCGTGGTGGCGGACGAGCCGCGGGAGGCCGGCGGCGACGACACGGGGCCCAGCCCCCAGGAGCTGCTCGCCGCCTCGCTGGCGGCGTGCACCGCGATCACGATGGAGATGTACGCCCAGCGCAAGGGCTGGGAGCTGGGCGACGTGGAGGTCGACTGCCAGTACTCCCCCGCCGAGCGCGGCTGCCCGACGCGCTTCGAGCTGGTCGTCCGCCTGCCCGACGGGATGGACGACGAGCAGGTCAAGCGCCTGATGCAGATCGCCGCCAAGTGCCCGGTCCACCGGACGCTCGACGGCGAGGTCATGTTCGACGAGCGCGTCGAGTTCGTCGCCCCGGTCTGAGCGCGCTCGGCGACCAGCTCCGGCCGCTGCTGCTGTCGCCCGAGGCGGCGGCGCGCCTGGACGCCCGCGGTCGCGTCGACGCGGCCGTCCTCGTCCCCCTCTACCGCCACGACGGCCGGCTGCACGCCGTCTTCACCCGCCGCCGCGACGACCTGCGCCGCCACGCCGGCGAGATCTCGTTCCCGGGCGGGCGCCAGGACGAGGGCGAGGAGGACCTGCGCCTGACCGCCCTGCGCGAGGCCGAGGAGGAGATCGGCCTGCCGCGCGACGCGGTCGAGCTGGTCGGCGCGCTCGCCCCCACCCCGACCGTCGTGACCAACTACGCCATCCACCCGTTCGTCGGGGCGATCGAGCCGGGCCACCGCTGGCTGCCCAGCGCCGCCGAGGTGGCCGAGGTGCTGGAGATCGCCCTCCCCGACCTCGTCGCGGCGCGCGAGCGCAAGCGCCTGGTCCGCCGCGGCGTCCCCTTCCGGACCGACGTCTACACCGTGGAGGGGAACGTCATCTGGGGCGCCACCGCCCGCATCCTCTCCGACCTGCTCGAGCGCCTGGAGCCGGTCCTCTAGACGTCCTTCTCGACCGGGACGTTCACGAGATTGCCCCACTCGGTCCACGAGCCGTCGTAGTTCTTGACGTCGTCGCGGCCGAGGAGCTCGTGGAGGACGAACCACGTGTGGGCCGAGCGCTCGCCGATCCGGCAGTAGGCGATGATCGGGTCGCCGTCCAGGACGCCCTTGCCGCCGTAGAGCTCGCGCAGCTCGTCGGCCGACTTGAACGTGCCGTCCTCGTTGACCGCCTGGGCCCACGGGACCGACGCGGCGCCGGGGATGTGCCCGCCGCGCTGCGCGCCCTCCTGCTCGTAGCCGGGCATCGCGATCAGCTCGCCCGAGAACTCCTGGGGGCTGCGCACGTCGACGAGCTTGGTCGAGGCGTCCAGGGCGGCCAGCACCTCGTCGCGCTTGGCGCGGATGGCGTCGTCGCCGGGCCGCGCCTCGAAGGTGGCCCCCGGGTGGCTGGGGACGTCCTGCGTGGTGGGACGGCCCTCGCCGATCCACTTCTCGCGCGGCCCGTTGAGCAGGCGCACGTTGTCGTGGCCGTAGTACTTCAGGTACCAGTACGTGTAGGCGGCGAACCAGTTGTTGCGGTCGCCGTAGAGGACGATCAGGTGGTCGTTGGAGACGCCGTGCTCGCCGAACAGCCTTCCGAAGTCCTCGGGGCCGAGGAAGTCGCGCTTGACCTGGTCCTGCAGGTCGGTCTTCCAGTCGAAGCCGATCGCGCCGGGGATGTGGGCCTCGGCGTAGAGCGCGGGGTTCTCGTCCACCTCCACGATGCGCAGGTCCTCGTCGTCGAGGTGCTCCTCCAGCCAGTCCGTCTCGACGAGCACGTCCTTCGCGTATTCCGCCATCCCCAAGTCCTCCAGAATCCCTATCGGCTTTACGGCTTTTGGGCCTGCGGCGAGTCTAACAGCGCCGTGAGGGGGGCCATGGCCGCCAGCGGCCACGGCTCGGACGCGACGACCGCGACCGGGATCGACCACGTCGCCGCCGCCTCGCGGACCAGGGCCTCGTCGGCCTCCCCCACCCGCTCGTGGACGTACGCGCGCACCGGCGTGTCGACGAGCTTCTCCAGCAGCGCACGCAGGCGCGGCCCGTGCAGCTCGGGATCCTCGACGCCGGCGAGCAGGCGCACGACGACGGTGACGCCGGCCAGCGCGGCGACCAGCGTGCCCACGCGGTCGGGGTCGGCGCGAACCGGCTCGGCGCCGGCGGCGGCGATGGCCTCGAAGCGCGCCGGATCGCGCGTCGTCCCGCGCACGGCATGACCGGCCCCGGCGAGCTCGCGGGCCAGCTGCTGCCCGCGGCAACCGCAGCCGATGATGAGGACGCGCGCCAAGCTCAGGCGGCGACGCCGCGGCCGGCGCGAGGCCGCGCCCGGGTCATGGCGCCGACCCGCGCTGGACCCTGGCGCGGGTCACGCATTCGGCCCGCGCTCGATCTCGGCGCGGTACTCCTGCGCCGTCAGCTCGGGCTCGCCGCGGCGGCGGCGGCCGTCGTTGACGCGGGCGAGCATCTGCTCGATGTCGGCCTGCACGTCCCCGTCGGTCTCCTGCGCGGCCAGGTAGGCGTCGCGCATGGCGCGGCGCTCGCGCTGGTCCTCCATCACCCGGGCCTCGAGCATCTCCTCGGTCAGCTCGCCCTCGCCGCGGGCGCGGCGGCGGGCGTTCGCGGCCTCGAGCATCTGGTCCATGTCGTCGATCTCGTTCTGCGCCTCCAGCTCCGGCGAGCGGGTGGGGCGCCAGTCGAGCACGTCGCTGCCCGAGCGCGGGTGGTACAGGCCCAGGAACACGACCCAGGCCAGCAGCCCGCCGATCACGACGGTCATGATGAGCACCATCGGGTCCACGGCCGCGAGTGTAGCCTGCACCGCCGTGACTGAAGCGCTCATCGTCGACGCCGTCCGCACGCCCATCGGCCGCTACGGCGGCGCGCTGTCCGGCGTGCGCCCCGACGACCTGGCCGCGCACGCCATCCGCGCCGCGGTCGAGCGCAACGGCATCGAGGGCCCCGAGATCGACGACATGTACTTCGGCGACGCCAACCAGGCCGGCGAGGACAACCGCAACGTCGCGCGGATGGGCGCGCTGCTGGCCGGGCTGCCGGTCGAGGTCCCCGGCGCGACCGTCAACCGGCTGTGCGCGTCGGGCCTGGAGGCGGTCAACCAGGCGGCGCGGCTGATCCGCTCCGGCGAGGCCGACGTGGTGCTGGCCGGCGGCGTGGAGTCGATGAGCCGCGCGCCGCTCGTCCAGCTCAAGCCGCAGCGCGGCTTCCCGCGCGGCGTGCCCGAGATGGCCGACACCGTGATCGGCTGGCGCTTCATCAACCCGAAGATGGGCTACTCGACCGAGGGGATGGGCGAGACGGCGGAGAACGTGGCCGAGCGCTACGAGGTGACCCGGGCCGACCAGGACGCCTTCGCCGTGGAGTCGCACCGGCGCGCGGCCGCGGCGTGGGAGGCCGGGACGTTCTCGCGCGAGGTCGCGCCCCTCGAGGCGCCGGCGGTCAACGGGCGCCGGGGCGAGACCGCGCTGGTCGAGGCCGACGAGGGCGTGCGCCCGGACACGTCGCTGGAGCAGCTGGCCAAGCTGCGGCCGGCCTTCCGCGAGGGCGGGACGATCACCGCGGGCAACGCGTCGCAGATCAACGACGGCGCGGCCTGCCTGGTCGTGACGAGCGAGCGCGGCGCCCAGCGCCTGGGCCGCCGGCCGATCGCGCGCGTGGTGTCCACCGGCGTGGCCGGCGTCGACCCGGCGTTCATGGGCATCGCGCCGATCCCGGCCATCCGCCGGGCCCTGGAGCGCGCCGGCCTGGAGGTCGATGACGTCGACCTGGTCGAGATCAACGAGGCCTTCGCCGCCCAGGTGCTCCCGTGCATGCGCGAGCTGGGGATCCCGCACGAGAAGCTCAACGTCAACGGCGGCGCCATCGCCATCGGCCACCCGCTCGGGTGCTCGGGCGCGCGGCTGATCGGCACCATGGCCCACGAGCTGCGCGACCGCGGCGCGCGCTACGGCGTGGCCGCGCTGTGCATCGGCGTCGGCCAGGGCCTGGCCACGGTGATCGAGGCGGTCTAGCCGCTGGCGGGCGGCTTGCGCAGCTCGACGCCCATGCTGCCCGTGCGTCCGGTGACCAGGCGCAGCAGGACGTCGACGACGGTGAAGAGGGACAGCAGGACGAAGCTCTGGAGCGACCGGTGGAAGATCGCCACGGTCGGGAACAGGCGGTCGGGCCACGCCGCCCCGGGGAACCGGCGGGTCAGCCAGGCGTGGCAGCTCCACACCCAGAAGATCGGGTTGACCTGGTACTCGACGCGCTCGAGCGCCAGACCCACGTCGTCCGCCAGCCGGCCGATCGTCGCCGCGTCGTAGAGCGTCCAGTGGCGGGGGAAGTGGTTGCCGCCCCAGCTGCCCCGCAGGCGCCGGACGTCGGGCGAGTCGACGTTCGGGGTGGTCACGACGAACACGCCCCCCGGGGCGAGCAGGTCGGAGGCGCGCTGGGCGAAGGCCTTGGGATCGTCGACGTGCTCGATCACGTGGTAGGCGAGGATCAGGTCGAAGGTCCCGGCCTCGAGGGTCGTGTCGATCTCGAAGCGCCCGGTCACGACCCGGTGGCCGCGCCGGCGCGCCTCGGCGGCCGCCGCCTCGTTGAGCTCGATCCCGAACGTCTCCAGGCGCTCGCCCGCCGGGCTCTGGCGGTACCAGTCCAGCAGCCGGCCGTCCGCGCAGCCCACGTCGAGGATGCGCAGCGGCCCCGTCCTGCCCAGGCGGTCCAGCAGCGCCATGAACCGGCGCTGGTACATCCGGCGCTTGAGCTTCGCGCCCAGCCCGGCGGGCTCGTCGCCCTCCTCGGACAGCAGGCCGTACGCGTAGTAGTCCGGCGGGTAGATCCGGCCCAGCTCGCTGACGTCGGGCCGCGGGTTCAGGCGCACGACGCCGCAGCCGGTGCAGCGGACGAACCGGAACTCCTCGTCGGTCGTGTTCTCGTACTCGTGCTCGCGCCCGCTCCACAGCGTCTCGGCGCCGGCGTCCCCGCAGTGCATGCAGGCCGTGTCGACCTTGCGGACCTGGCTCGCTGCCGCGCTGGCCACGCCGGGGTCAGTCGCCGAGCGCGCGCACGTAGCGGCGCAGCGCCTGGCCGTACGACGTCCGGACCAGCAGCGGCGGCAGGTCCTCGCGGGACGACAGCCGCTCGTGCAGCCGGCGCAGCCGCGGCGCCGGGACCGACGGCAGGAGGTGGTGCTCGGCGTGGTAGTTCATGGCGTAGGGAGCCACGATGAAGCGCTCGATCCAGTTGCTGCGGATCGTGATCAGCCGGTTGGCGTGCGCCGGCGCCTCGTCGTCGGTGATCGCGTGCTCGACGAAGCTGCGCACCAGGTGCGCGAGCACGGTGACGGTCACCAGTGGCGCGAGCCACAGCGCCGGATAGGCCCACCAGCCCACGGCCAGGGTGAGTCCGGCGGCAAGCGCGAGCTGGACGACGACGATCGACGTGGCGTCGAGCAGGCGGTCGCGGGGCGACGAGCCCGTCTTGGGCGGCGGGCCCATGAGCACCATGCCGGCGTAGCCGCCGAGCATGCCGCCCAGGAAGTGCCGGACGACCCCGCGGCGTGTCCGCATGCGCGGCCCGGCGTGCAGGTCGTGGTCGGGGTCCTCGTCGGTCGCCAGGAGCCGGTGGTGGCTGAGATGGCGCGCCCGGGCGGCGGCGAACGGCGAGCCGACCGGCGCGGCGCACAGCCACCGTCCCACGAAGACGTTCCAGCGCCGGCTGGGGAGCAGCTTGCCGTGGTTGCCCTCGTGCTCGAGGTTGAGCAGCGCCTGGTGGCGCGAGGAGACCAGCACGAAGGCGAGGGCGAACGTGTACCAGGCGGGATGCAGGGCGAACCCGGCGATGGCGCCGAGCGCCACGGCCCAGGTCAGCGCGAGGTAACCGAGGTTGTAGGCCAGCAGCCCCGGCGAGAACGCCAGCATGTCGCGGGCGTCGGCTCCCAGGCCACGAACCTGCGTGCGCTCATGCACCACCACTCCGGACAAAGGTAGCGCCTGAGGTCGGGTACCGTGCGGCGCCATGGACTTCGACCTCAGCGACGAGCAGCGCCTGATCCGCGAGACCGCGCGGGACTTCACGAACCACGAGATCGTCCCCCGCGCCCGCGAGAACGACCGCAACCACCACTTCGACACCGACCTGGTCAAGCGCATCGCCGACCAGGGCTACCTGGGCGCGATCATCCCGCGCGAGTACGGCGGCGCGGGACTGGACTACCTGACCTACGGGATGATCGTCGAGGAGGTCGGCCGCGGCGACTCGGCCATGCGCACCGTGGTGTCCGTCCAGACCTCGCTCGTGTGCTCGTCGATCCTGCGCTGGGGCACCGAGGAGCAGAAGCAGGCCTACCTGCCCAGGCTGTGCTCGGGCGAGTGGCTGGGCTGCTTCGCCCTGACCGAGCCCGACACCGGCTCGGACGCCGCCAACCAGAAGACACGCGCGAAGAAGACCGACTCGGGATGGGTGCTCAACGGGTCCAAGATGTGGATCTCGATGGGCAACCACGCCAAGGTGGCGCTGGTCTTCGCCCAGACCGACCCGGAGCTGAAGCACAAGGGCGTCGCCTGCTTCCTCGTGGACACCGACCAGCCCGGGTTCCAGCCCACGACCATCGAGGGCAAGATGGGCCTGCACGGCTCGGACACGGCGGCGATCGGCCTCGACGACGTGGAGGTCTCCGACGACCAGATGCTCGGGGGCGTCGGCGACGGCTTCAAGGTGGCGATGAGCGCGCTGGACTCCGGGCGCTACTCCGTGGCCGCCGGCTGCGTGGGGATCTGCCAGGGCTGCGTGGACGAGTCGGTGCGCTACTCGACCGAGCGCCAGCAGTTCGGACGCCCGATCGCCTCCTTCCAGCTCGTGCAGGCGATGATCGCCGACATGGTCGTGGACACCGAGGCGTCGCGGATGCTGGTGTGGCGCGCCGGGTTCCTCAAGGACGCCGGGCGGCCCAACACGACCGAGACGTCGGTGGCCAAGCTCTACGCGACCGAGGCCGCGGTGCGCAGCGCCAACACGGCGATCCAGGTCCACGGCGGGGCCGGCTACGTCGACGACCACCCGGTCGAGCGCTACTTCCGCGACGTACGCGTCACCACCCTCTACGAGGGCACGTCGCAGATCCAGAAGCTCATCATCGGGCGCGCGGCGACCGGCATCAACGCGCTTGTCCCGGCCTGACGCAATCGGCGTCGTCGGCGCCGGGACGATGGGCGCCGGCATCGCGCAGCTGGCCTGCCAGGCGGGTTGCCGCACCCTGCTCTGGGACCCGGACCCCGCGGCGCTCCGCTCCGGCGTCGAACGCGTGCGTGCCGGGCTGGAAAAGGCGGCATCGAGGGGGGTGATCTCGGAGGCGAGTGGACCGTTTGGGTTGCTGGAGCAACCAGAAACGTCCACGGGACTCGGGGAATGCGACCTGGTGATCGAAGCCGCGCCCGAGTCGGCCGAGCTGAAGGCGCGGTTGTTCGCGGAGCTCTCGGGGATCGTCGCGGAGGACTGCGTCCTCGCGACCAACACGTCCTCCCTGCCGGTCACCGCCGTGGCCGCCGCGGCCACGCACCCGGAGCGGGTGGTGGGGATGCACTTCTTCAACCCCGCCCCGGCGATGAAGCTGGTCGAGGTGATCGCCGGCGAGCTGACCGGGGAGCGCGCGGTCGAGGTTGCCCGGGCCACCGGCGAGGCGATGGGCAAGCGCGTGATCCCGGCCGCCGACGGGCCCGGGTTCCTGGTCAACCGCTGCGGGCGGCCGTTCGGGCTGGAGTCGCTGCGCGTGGTGCAGGAGCGCCTGGCGTCGGTCGAGCAGGTGGACCGCATCTGCCGCATGGCGGCGGGCTTTCGCATGGGGCCGTTCGAGCTGATGGACCTCGTCGGCGTGGACACCGGCTACGACGTCCAGCGCTCGTTCTGGGAGCTGTCGTTCGGCGAGCCGCGCTGGCGCCCCTCGCCGATCACCGCCCGGATGGTCGCCGCGGGCCGCCACGGCCGCAAGGCGGGCGCCGGCTACTACGACTACCCCCCGGGCCGCCCCGCCGACCCCGAGCCCCCGGCGCCCGGCGGGGGCGGCGAGGGCCCGATCGTCGTGGCCGGCGAGCTGCCGATCGCCGAGGAGATCCAAGCTGCGGCGCGCCAGGCCGGGTGGCCGGTGGCCGACGCCCCGAGCGACGAGCCCCCCTGGCTGATCGTGGACTGCGACCCGGCCGAGGCCGACCCCCTCGATGCCCGAACCGACGCGGCCGCCGAACTCGGCCCGCCGGCGGCAACGCTCCAGGGCGGCCCGCTGGCCGTCCTATGCGCCGAGGGCTCGCTGGCCGCGCTGGACCCGGCGGGGACGGCGGCCGGCTTCCACGCGCTGGCGCCGTTCGAGGCCGCGCGACTGGTCGAGCTCACGCGCACCCCGACCACGTCGGACCTGGCGGCCCAGCGCGCCGAGCGCTTCTTCGCCACGCTGGGCAAGCATCCCGAGTGGGTGGGCGACGCGCCGGGCCTCGTCCTCGGGCGCGTCGTGTGCCAGCTGGTCAACGAGGCCGCCTTCGCCCTGCGCGAGGGCGTGGGCAGCCCCGAGGACGTGGACGCCGGGATGCGCCTGGGCCTCAACCACCCGCGCGGCCCGCTGGAGTGGGCCGACGCGATCGGCCTCGACCACGTCCTGGCCGTCCTCGACGCTCTGTGGGAGGAGACGCGAGAGGAGCGCTACCGCGCCTGCCCGGACCTGCGGGCGCGCGTCTGGGACGGGCGCCTCGGGACCCGGACCGGCGCGGGCTTCTTCGACCACTGACCCCCGCCGTGGGGCGCTGCGCTACGTCACCGTGACGTAGCGCAGCATGACCATGCGTTCGCCGCGTCTGGCCGTGGTGCCGACGTGGCGGTACGTGTAGCGGCCCGGGGGCAGGGAGACCCGCGCCCGCAGCGTCGCCGTGTAGCGCCCGCGGACCACGGTCGCCGTGCCGATCGCGCTGCCGCCCGCCGGCGAGGCCGCCGAGATCCTCACGCGCCGGACGCCGAGCGGCGTGCGGGTGCTGCAGCGCAGCGTCATCGCGCCGGTCCGCGCGCACGTGACGGCCGGGACGGAGCAGCGCACGATCACGAAGTGCTGCGTGATCACCACGAGCCGGCCGTTGGCCAGCTGCAGCGCCGCGACCAGCGTGTTGCGCCCGCGCGCGGGCCGCAGCGCCGCCGCGGGCACCGAGATCTGGCGGCCGGTGGGCTGGGCCAGCGCCAGCACCTTGCCGTTGAGCCCGTACGTCACGCCGCGCGCGGTCTGACGCGTGATCCGCACCGTCACCCGGAAGGGCGTCGCCGCGTCGCCGAACTGGCGCGTGGCCAGGACGGCCTGGCCGCCGCCGGGCAGCGCCACCTTGCGATCGCGCACCACGGTCGGGTTGACGCAGGTCGGCGGCGGGGGCGGGCGGATGGAGACCGCGCCGCCGCCCAGGATCACCGTGGCGTCCTGCCCGGTCGAGTCGTCGACCTGGTTGGAGCGCACGAGGGGCTGCAGGCCGCCGAAGTTGCCCTCGAAGAAGTTGTGCCAGGGCCCGGCGTTGACGTCCGCGTTCGTGACGCCCGGGAACGCCGAGGCGCCCTCGGGAGTCAGGTACAGGTCGTCGGAGTCGCCCGTCCCGTCCGTCTTGAGGCCCGGCAGCAGCGCCGACACCCACTCGTAGCAGCTGCCGTGCGACATCAGGCCGCCGCCCGAGCTCACGAACTGGTCGAGCAGCCCCGCGTTGGCCGTGATCACGCTGTTCTCCGTGCCGCTGCAACCGCCGCTCTCGCTGTAGTCGTTGTCCGCGCCGTTGCCGGCGAGCCAGATGATCTTCGGGCGCACCTGCCCGGCGTTGAGCTTGACGAAGAAGTCCTTGAGCGCGGCCTCGCCGTCGTGGTAGGTGATCCCCAGGCCGGCGCGCTGCGCGGCCAGGCCGACGCCGGAGCCGGCGTTGCCGTCGTCCTCGACGGGGCCCGGGGCCGAGCCGAGGGCCGCGACGGTGTTGTCGTTGGGCCGGCCGACCTTCGGGTTGAGGTTCTCCAGCGCGCGCTGGATGTAGAGCCATCCCTCCCGGGGGTTGCCCGAGGCGTCGACGTCTCCGTGCTCGGTCAGGTCGTCACCCCCGAGGATGACCGGCCCGGCGGAGGCGATGCCCGGCAGCGACAGCGCGAGCGCGAGTCCCAGAAGTACACCGATGAATCCCCGTCGCATCTGTTCTCCCTGTTTCGTTTGCCGGCGCGCCCCAGCCTACATGGGTCTGTCAAATCGTCTCACGTTTCCTGCCCCGCGTACGTTTACCACGCAGTGACGGCCCTTCCCCCCTTCCAGGCGGTTCTCGACGAGCACCGCGAGGACGTGTACCGCTTCCTCGTCGCGCTCGCCGGACGCCAGGAGGCCGACGACTGCTTCCAGGAGACCCTCATGTCCGCGATCCGCGCCTACCCCAAGCTCGACCCGGCGGCCGACGGCCGCGCCTGGCTGTTCACGATCGCCCGCCGCAAGGCCGTCGACTCCCACCGCGCGCGCGGGCGGCGCGCCATCCCGGTGGACTCGGTGCCCGAGGCGACGGCGCCGTCCAACGGGACCGGCCCCGACCCGGAGCTGTGGGGGCTGGTCCGCGCCCTGCCGCCCAAGCAGCGCGCCGCCGTCGCCCTGCGCTTCGTGGCCGACCTGTCGCACGCCGAGGTCGGCGCGGCGCTGGACTGCTCGGAGGAGGCGGCCCGCCGCAACCTGCACGAGGGGATCGCGCGCCTGCGCGAGGAGTGGGTGCGATGAGCCCCCGCGACGCGCTCACCACGGCTCTCTCCCGGCGCGAGGACCTCGCCGCCGAGGCCGAGGCCGCCGCCCGCCGGTTCGCCGAGAGCGGCGCCGCCGACGTGACCTACGCCGTGGAGCCCTCGCCGCTCGGCGAGCTGTTCGTGGCCACGACCCGGCGGGGCCTGCTGGAGATCGGCTTCCACGCCGACGAGGTCCCGGACTACCTCGACGCGATCGCCGCGCGCGTCTCCCCGCGCATCCTCGAGGCCCCGGGCCGCCTGGACGCGGCGCGCCGCCAGCTCGACGACTACTTCGCCGGGCGGCGCGAGTCGTTCGACCTGCCGCTGGACTGGTCGCTGGCCCGCCAGGGCTTCGGGCGCCGCGTGCTCGACGCGACGGCGCGGATTCCCTTCGGCGGCGCGCTCACCTACACCGAGGTCGCGTCGAAGGCCGGGAACCCCCGGGCCGTGCGCGCGGCGGGCAGCGCCCTGGGCGCCAACCCGATCCCGATCGTCGTCCCCTGCCACCGGGTCCTGCGCACCGGCGGGGCGCTCGGCGGCTACGGCGGCGGCCTGGAGCGCAAGCGCTGGCTGCTGGAGCACGAGGGCGTGCTCGAGAGCTAGCGCTCGGCGGGCGGGCGCAACCGCCAGCGCAGCGAGAGCCCCGCGCCCAGCAGCGCGGTCCCAGCGAGGAGCACGGCGACGAGCTGCAGGCCGGTGAACGGGAGGTCGCTCTCGGTGCCCGCGCCCGTCGTTCCGTCCGCGCGGGCCCCGGCGTCGCGCGGCTCGGGAGTGACGCGCGGCCGCGCCGGCGGCGGTGTGACGCCTCCCGCGGCGGGCGGGGTGGCGCGCGGGTCGGCGATCAGCAGCTCGACGTTGCGGTCCCGCGCCATGCCCTGTCCGGTCCCTCCGCCGGCCTGCGGGTCGTTGAACGAGAGCGTCCGCCCGATCGAGGCCAGTGCCGGCACGTCGAGCCCCGCGGCCGTCGTGCCCGCCGGCGCCGCGACCACCGGCGCCTCGGTGTCGAGGATCGTGCCGAAGATCGAGAGCGTCCCGTCGCGGTTGTCCATCACCTCGATCAGCCGCGTCTGCGGCGGCCAGTCGACGATCGACGGCGTCTCGATGCCCCAGAAACCGCCGCCGCCGGGCCGGGCGAAGGGCGTGATCCGGTTCTCGTGCGTGTGGCCGGCCACGTACGCGATCGCGTGCTTGTGCGCCAGCAGCAGGTCGCGAAGCTCCTCGCCGGTGTGCATGGGCGCCGACACGCGGGGGTCGCGGTCGCAGCCCGGGTTGGCGTCGTGGCCGTGCGCGTCGTCGGTCGTGCACGGTGGCGCGTTCTCGTCCGGCAGCGGGATGTTGAGACTGCCGATCGGGTGGTGCCCGAAGAGGACGATCAGCTTTCCGGCGCGCTCGGCGGCGGCCAGCTCGCGGCGCAGCCACTGCCACTGCGGGTCGTCGATGTTGCCGTTGGCCGACGGGCCCGCGACGCCGGCCTCGGAGAGCGTGTCGATCGAGATGAGCCGGAACCCCGGGAGCGCGTCCCAGGCGTAGTAGGCCGCCGCCCCCCGCGACGCCGCGTTCTCCGCGCGGTCAACGAACGCGAAGCCGTGCGCGTCGCGCTGCCGGCCGCCCGCGTAGAGCGCCTTGAACTGCGCCTTGTCGAGGTAACGCCGGTCGGGGTCGGGCGGCACGAGCATCGCGTTCTGCGGCTGCGTGGCGAGCAGCCCGGCGAGGAACGTCGGGTTGAGCGTGCCCTCCGGGCTCGTGACGTTCGGCGCGGGCACCAGCGGCTTGACGCACCCGATCCCAACGTCCTCGTAGGCGCGCAGCGCGGCGGCGTTGCCCTGCGCCAGGCCGTCGTGGTTGCCGAACGTGACGTAGCTGGGCACGCGCAGGCCCTCGGCGACGAAGGGCTGCTGCGCCCGGTCCATCAGCCCGGGATACGACGGCCAGGCCGACCATTGCCCGACCGGGCGATCGGGGTCGTAGAACTGGTTGCCCTCGACGTAGTCGTCGGAGTCCTGGACGCCGGTGTAGCGCGCGGCCTCGTCGGGCCCCGGAGTCCCGGCCGGACAGCTCGCGTAGTGCGCCGGATCGCTCGAGCCGCTGTTCGGGTCCAGCGGGCCGCCCTCGAGCAGGATCCGCACCCACTCGCTCTCGTTGTGCTGCTGGTTGTCGGCCAGGTCGCCCGTCATGAGCGCCAGCGACATCCGGGCGCGCGAGCCGTCGCCCTGGGCGACGGGGCTGCGGTCGACGAAGCGGTTCATGTTGCGGATCGCCATGTCCACCCCGTGCGCCACCAGCGCCTCCTGCGGGCGCCAGGCCGCGCTGAACACGCTCGGGAACGGCGGGTTGGCGGTGGGGTCCACGAACTCCACCCGCGCCGGCGACTCCTCGTCGGAGACCTGGAAGTCCGTCAGCTGCCCGACGTAGGCGAGCGAGCGCCGGCGCCCCTCGCGCCCGGCCCGCGCCGTACCCACCCCGTCCTGGCGGACGGTGTAGGGCTCGCCGGGCGCACTGCGCAGGAAGGAGAACGCCGCGTTGCGGTCGCCCGCGATCGTGTGCTCCAGCGTCGTGCGACCCTGCGTCTGCGCCTTCTGCGCGCGCGCGGAGGGGTGCCCGGAATGCGCGAACGCGGCGTTTCCCGAGATGCCCACGATCACCGCCGCGGCGGCGGTGGCCACCCCCTGCTGCAACCCTGGCCCCACTGCGCGCGCACGCTAGCGCACGCGGTCGCGCCCGGCGCCGCCTACTCGATCCGGCCGTGGTCGATCCCGCCGTAGGCGAACGTCGGGACGATCGGCCACTGCCGGCGCCATGACGCCAGCTCGCTCGAGGGGAAGACGTTGTGCCAGCGCGGGTCGCGCCGGTTGACGTCGGCCACCGCCTTCTCCTTGAGCATCGAGTCGTACTGGTCCACCGAGTCCTCGAGCGTGTTGGCGTTCATCACGACCTCGCGGCCGTAGAACTCGGCCCACTTGCGCACGCCGGGGATCTTCGACAGGTGGGGGTGCCAGTTGTCCGCGCTGACGCCGTTCTCGCTGGACACCCAGATCCCCTCGGGCGTGTTGACGCACAGCGAGTGGTTGCCGTCCGTGTGCCCGGGCGTCCACAGCAGCGCGACGCCCGGTCCGAGCTCGACGTCGCCGTCGATCAGCACCAGGTTGTCGGTGCGCACGTCGTCCATGCCGCCCGGGACGTACCACGCCCACTGGGTCGGGTGGATGGAGCGGAACGTGTCGACCTCGCGCGCCTGGAAGACGAACTTGGCGTTGGGGAAGAACGGCTCGCGGGGCTCGTTCTCGTCGCCCACCGGCTTCGTGGTGCCCATGGTGATCCGCAGGTCCTGGACGTGCAGGTGATCGAAGGAGACGTAGTCGACGTCGGCCGGCGTGAGGCCGACCGAGGCCAGCGCGGTCTCGATCGTGTTGAACTGCGTCTCGCCGAAGCGGTGGGACGCCCACTCGCCGAACTTCTCGATCAGCTGCTCGTAGAACGGCGCCTCGGCCGAGCCCTCGGGGACCGTCGGCTCCCACACCAGCGTCTTGCGCGCGCCCTCGGCGTCGTCGAACTGCACGACGACCAGGCGGTTGACGATGTTCACGTACGGGTTGACGCCCCGCGCCGCGCCGTGGAAGGCGAAGCTCGCCGGGTAGGCGGCCGAGACCAGGTCTACGGTCCGGATCGCCCGCACCGTCCCCTCGTCGGCGAACCGCGGCCGGAACTCCGCCGCCGCGGCCCGCAGCGCCGCCGGGCGCTCGCCGCGCGGCCACAGGTCGTGCGCCTCGCGGAACTCCTCGATCTCGCGCAGTCCGAGCTCGGAGGCCTGGTCGGTGGTCGCCATGCGCCGAGCCTAGCGGCCTACGGCTTGGCCGGGGCCCACTGGGCCTCGGCGAGGTCGCCCGCGGGCATGCCCTCGGGCGTCGGGACCTCGGGGGTGTCGCGCAGGTACCACTCGGCGTCCAGCGCGGACTGGCAGCCCATCGCGGCCGCGGTGACGGCCTGGCGGTAGGTGTGGTCGACGACGTCGCCCGCGGCGAAGACGCCGGGGAGGTTGGTCCGGGTGGAGCGTCCGTCGGTGACGATGTAGCCGTTCTCGTCGAGCTCGACCTGGCCGGCGACGATGTCGGACTGCGGCACGTGGCCGATGGCGATGAACGTCCCCACGTCCTCCAGCTCGAGCTTCTCGCCCGTCTCCACGTTGCTCAGCCGGGCCGTCGGGAGCTTGTGGCCGTCGCGGGCCGCGAACTCCTCCACCACGTAGGGCGTGACGAACTCGATGTTGTCGGCCTCCTCGGCACGCTGGAGCATGATCTTCGAGGCGCGGAACTCGGGGCGGCGGTGGACGATCGAGACCTTGTCGGCGAACTTCGACAGGAACGTCGCCTCCTCCATGGCCGAGTCGCCGCCGCCGACGATCACGGTCTGAGCGCCCTTGAAGAACGCGGCGTCGCAGGTGGCGCAGTAGGACACCCCGCGGCCGCCCAGCTCCTCCTCGCCCGGCACGCCGAGCTTGCGGTGCTCGGCGCCCATGGCCAGGATGACCGCGCGCGCCCGGTGCTCGGTGTCGCCGACCCAGACGCGGTGCACGCCGCCCGGCTCGCGCGCCAGCTCGACCCTCGTCGCCTGGTCGGTGACGAACTTGGTCCCGAAGCGCTCGGCCTGGTTGCGGAAGTCCTGCATCATCTCCGGGCCCATCACGCCCTCGGGGTAGCCGGGGTAGTTCTCGACGTCGGTCGTCTGCTGGAGCAGCCCGCCCCACGCGTAGCCCTCTATGACCAGCGGCTCCAGGTTCGCGCGCGACGTGTACAGCGCGGCGGTGTAGCCGGCGGGCCCGCTCCCGACGATGATGACGTTCTCGATGTCAGCCATACTTCACTTTGTATAGTACCAGCAGGTCACGCGGTCGCCGCGGCCTGGGCGCGGCGCTCCTCGCGCCAGCGCGCCACCGTCCGGCGCAGCGCAAGATAGGCCACCGCGCCCGGGATGGTCGGCAGCCAGAAGGCGAAGGCGCGGTAGGACAGCACTGACACCAGGGCGTAGCTCTGGTCCACGTCGAACAGGATGAAGGCGCCGATCATCCCTCCTTCAACGCCGCCGATGCCGCCCGGGAGCGGGAGCAGGTTGCCCAGCATCCCGACGAAGTACGCCATCACGATGATCGCGAAGTACGGCGGGTCCTGGCCGAAGGCGTGGAAGCACGCCCACAGCACGCAGATGTCTAAGCCCCACCACAGGAAGGCGCCCAGGACCCCGGCCCGGCGCTCGCGGACCAGCGCGATGGCCGTGCGCACCCCGGTGGCCACCGAGGCGGGCGCGGTGGCCAGGCGCTGGGCCAGCCGCACCCAGCGCATCCGCCGGTGCCCGCGCCCCCACCGGGCGACCGCGCGCTCGATGTCCTCCGGCACCAGCGCCAGGGCGAGCAGGACGGTGATGGCGAAGGCGGCCAGGCCGGCCGGCACCACGGTCACCGCGAGCGGATCCGGCCCGTTGAACAGGCCCCAGTGCAGCCCCAGCCCGAACACGATCAGGGCCAGCATGTAGACGACGTAGAGCAGGCACAGGAAGGCGACCATCCGGCAGGCCACGACCCGGCGCTCCATGCCCGAGCGCCGCAGCGCCCAGGCCGTGAGCGCGATGCCCCCCGCGCCCGCCGCGTTGAACAGCCGCGTCGCCGCCAGCGCGGCCATCGTGATCTGGAAGCTCTCGTTCCAGTCCACCTTGGACTCGCCGCGCACGAACACCGTGCGGAACAGCAGGACGTAGCCGCCCCAGGCGCAGGCCTCCAGCAGCACGGCCACGCCGAGCCACACCGGGTCGCCCTCCTTGATGCGGTCCCACGTGTTGTCCAGGCCCGCGAGCTGGGGCAGGACGAAGTACAGGAAGGCCAGCGCGGAGACGACGAACAGCCCGAACAGCAGCCAGTGGCGGCGCGACAGGCGCGCCGAGGGCATGTCCTCGTCGAGGTCGGCCTGGGAGGCGACGTTGGCCTCGGTCACGGGCGCGGTGGACTGCTCGCGCGTGATGGCCTGGTCGCTCATGCGCCTACGCGTGGGCCCGCGCCTCGAGTCGTTGGACGGAGCGCGAGAAGGCGGCGAAGGCCGGCGCGGCGTACGGGGCGGCGCGGCGCACGGACTCGGTCAGCGCGAGGCCGGCCAGCAGGTCGACCAGGTAATGCTCGCCCAGGTAGACGAGCGCCACGCCCAGGGTGGTGGCGTACGTCCAGCCCACGGCGCCCGCGATCGGGCCGGTGTCCGCCAGCACGTGGGCGGCCATGACGGACGTGGCGAAGTGGAGCGACGGCATCGCGGCGAGCGGGTTCCCCGCGAGAAAACTGTAAAGGGGAGCCCAACCCCGCTTCCAGAACTGCTCGCCGTACTCGATCATCATCCGGCGCACCGCGGGGAAGCGCCCGTTGCCCAGCCGGCCCTCCTGGGCGGCGAACCACGGCGGCGCGGTCGGCAGCGCCCAGTAGACGACGGCCCCCAGGTCGAAGACGGCGTAGGTCTGGGCCGCCGCCCGCGGGAAGCGGTCGCGGTGGAAGGCCAGCACGTAGGCGATCGAGCTGTGGGGCACGAGGAACCAGATCCAGTGCGCCCACACGAGCGGCTTCTCGTGGCGGCGGATGTGGTCGCGCCGGGCGAAGAGGTGCTGGAGGCGCTGGGTCGGCGTGGCGCCCAGGCCGAGCACGCGGTCGACGCGCCCGGGGTAGTCGATGCGCACGCGCGCGCGCAGGCGCTCGGGGTCGTCGTTGGGCATCTCGTAGGCCGCCATGTAGGCCCACATCTGCAGCGCGCACACCCCGACGTCGCGGCGCCACGATCTTGGCGTCGCCACCGACAGCGCGAGGGGGGCAGCCGCGGCGGTGGCCAGGACGACCGGCGGGCGCAGGCTCAGGCGGCGGCGGGCGAGCGGGGCCGCGACGCCGGCCGCGACCGCGACCCACGCGGCTGTCCGCAGAGCCCTCGACACGCGCGCCACTATAGGCAGCGCGCCGGTCCGCGCCCGGTTTCGCCCGCGCCATATCGTTGCGCCATGGACGCCTCTCTCTCGCGGGTCGCGGTGACCGGCGCCGGCGGCTTCATCGGAGCCGCGGTGTGCCGGCGCCTGGCCGGCGAGGGCGTGGAGGTCGCCGGGCTGGACCTTCCGGGCACCGAGGAGCGCGTCCGCGCCACCGGAGCCGGGTTCGCGGCCTGCGACGTCACCGACGCGCCCGCCGTGGCGCAGGCCCTGCGCGGCGTCCCCCACGTCGTGCACACGGCGGCCATCGTGTCCGACTGGGGACCGATGGACGCTTTCGTGCGCGTCAACGTCGACGGGACGCGCAACGTGCTGGACGCCGCCCGCGACGCCGAGCGGGTGGTCCACGTCTCCTCGGTGGCGATCTGGGGCCACGACTTCGACCACGACGTCCACGAGGACTCCGAGCCCCGGCCCAGCGGCGACCCCTACGTCGACACCAAGGGCGCCTCCGACGTGCTGGCGCGCACCCGGGGCGCGACCGTCGTGCGCCCGGGCGACGTCTACGGGCCGGGGTCGACGCCGTGGGCGATCCGCCCGCTCGCCGGCCTGCGCTCGCGCCGGCTGGCCGTCCCCCCGCGGGGCGTGATGACCCCGGTGTACATCGACGACCTGGTCGAGCTGATCCGCCTGGCGCTCGTTCACCCGGACGCCGCGGGACGGGCGTTCGTCGGCTGGGAGGGCCCTCCGGTGGCCGTGCGCGACTTCTTCGACCGCTACGCGCGGATGGCAGGGCGCCGGCGGGCGCCGGTGCTGCCGCTCCCCGTGCTCAAGGTCGCCGCCGCCGCCGACGAGGGCCTGGCCCGCCTGCGCGGGCGCGCCCCCACCGCCACGCGCTGGGCCGTGTCCTACCTCGCCCGCACGGCGGCCTACCGCGCCTCGCGCGCCCAGGAGGTGCTCGGCTGGCGGCCGCGGGTCGGCCTCGACGAGGGGATGCGCCGCACGGAGGCGTGGGCCCGCGCCGAGGGCCTGCTTGACTAGGACGATGGCCGCTCCCGCCGTGCGGATGTCCCGCGTCGAGCTGCGCGTCGCCGACGTCGCCCGCTCGGCCGGCTGGTACCGCCGGACGGCCGGGCTGGAGCCGCGTGACGCGGCCGACGGCGCGGGCGAGCCGGTCTCGCCGGGCGATCGGCCGGAGTCCGCCGAGCTGGTCTCGCCAGGCGATCGGCCGGAGTCCGCCGAGCTGGTCTCGCCGGGCGATCCGCGGGAGTCCGCCGAGCTGGCCTCGCCGGGCCGGGGCGAGGTTCTCGTGGTGCTGCGCCGCGCCGAGGCCGGCGGTCCGTCTCCGCGGCGCGCCGCGGGCCTGTTCCACACCGCCTTCCTGTACCCCCGCCGGGCCCAGCTCGCCGCGGCGCTGCGGCGGGTCGCCGAGGCCCGCCTCCAGCTGACCGGCGCCTCGGACCACCTGGCCTCCGAGGCCCTGTACCTCGACGACCCCGACGCGCTGGGCATCGAGCTGTACGCCGACCGCCCGCGCGAGACGTGGCCGAAGACCCCGGACGGCCGCTACGTGCTCGACACGCTGCCGCTCGACCTCGACGACATCCTGGCCGAGCCGCTGCACGAGGGCCGCGACTCCGAGGGCGTCGAGGTGGGCCACGTGCACCTGAAGGTGGCCGACCTGGCCGGCGCGGTCGACTTCTGGACCCGCGCGATCGGGATGGACCTGACGGCGGAGATCCCGCGCGCCGGCTTTCTGTCCACCGGCGGCTACCACCACCACATCGGCGTGAACACCTGGTTCTCCGACGGCGCGCCGCTGGAGCCCGCGGACGGCCCCGGCCTGGGCGCGGGCGGCGCCGCCGGGGCCGG
>DATLOP010000133.1:0-7880 GCA_035536255.1 Solirubrobacteraceae bacterium | reverse complement strand
GGCCCGGCTCGTCGAGGAGCTGGCGGTGGTCTCCCCCAAGATCGTCGTCGCGATGGGCGAGGACGCCCTGCGCGTTCTCAATGACCTCGACGTCCCGCTCGCGCGCCCCGTGGACCCGCGCATGGGCGAGCTGCAGCGGCTGACCCCCTCGATCGAGGCGCTCGTCGTCCCCAACATCGACGACGCGCTGGACGACGAGGACTCCAAGCGGGCGTTCTGGGCGGCCTTCAAGGTGCTCGGCCAGTGGTACGCGGACCTGCCGCCCTACTAGCCGCCGCGTACGCGGCCCTCCTCGCGTACCTGATCGTCACGCCGTGGCTGCCCGGCGTGGGCGGCACGGGCGACGTCAACACGCTCCTGTCCGACGGCGTGACGCTGGGGCTGCTGGCCGCGTGCGCGCTGGCCCTGCTGGCGGCGCGCGACGAGGTGCTGGTGCTGGCCATGCTGGCGCTCGGCGCCGGGCTGCTGGGCGCGGCGTTCACCGAGGGCGGGTCGGTGCCGCTCGCCGTGACGTTCAAGGCGCTGTTCGCGACCGCCCTGGGGATGCTGCTGGCGCGCCTGCTCGCCGAGCCCGCGGTGGTGGTCGGGGTGCCGCTGTTCGTGGCCGGAATCGACGTGGCCAGCGTGGCCGGCGGCCCGAGCGCGGTCCTGGCCCGCGACTCGTCGGACGCCGGCGAGTTCCTGTCGGTCTACCTGCCGGCCTGGGGCGGCGGCCGGGCCGGGGTGCTCGGCGTCGCGGACCTGATCTTCCTCGCCTTCTTCGCCTCGGGCGCCTGGCGCTTGGGGCTGCGCCGGCGGGCCACCGGGATCGCGCTGGCCCTCGCGCTGCCCGCCGCGGTGGCGGCGCAGGTGATGCTGGACGCGACGATCCCGGCCCTGCCCGCGCTGGCCGTGGCGCTGCTGGCGCCCAACCTGGACCTCCTGCCCGGGCTCTTGGCCCGCCAGCGCAGCGGGTAGCATCGGCGCATGGACCTGGAGGAGCGCACGCTGGAGTCGATCGGCGACCGCTGCGAGGAATGCGGCGCGCGGCTGACGCCCGACGAGCAGCAGGCCGTCCTGGAGTCCGGCGGCCCGGCGCTGTGCAAGATCCACGCCGCCGACGTCGTGCCGATCGCCGAGGAGGACACGGCGGGCGGCGACGACGACGCCGTCGCCTAGGCTGCGCCAGGCCCGGCCTACGCCAGCAGGACGATCTTGCCCAGCTTGCCGCCGGCGGCGAAGCGCTCGTAGGCGGCGGAGACCTCGTCCAGCCCGAACGTGTCGGCCACCGGCACGGTCAGCGCGCGGGCGTCGAACAGCGGCAGGACGTGGCGCTCGACCAGCCGCGCCGCGGCGGCCTTCTCCTCCAGCGGGCGCGCGCGCAGGGTCGAGCCGTGGATCCGGGCGCGCTTGCCCATCAGGGCCAGCAGGTTGAGCTCGGCCTTGAAGCCGGCGCCGACGCCGATGACCGCGATGCGCCCGCCGGTGGCCAGCGCGCCGAGGTCGCCGGGGAGGTTGGGGGCGCCGATCAGCTCCAGCACGACGTCGAACGGGCCGTGGTCGGCGAAGCCCTCGGGCGCGACGACGGTGGCGCCGAGCGCCGCGACCTCGTCGCGCAGCCCCTCGTTGCGCACCGTCGCGGTGACGCGGGCCCCCGCGGTGCGCCCGAGCTGGATCGCCGCCGTGCCGACGCCCCCGGCGCCGCCGTGGACGAGCAGGCGCTCGCCGGCCCGCAGCCCGGCCTGGGTGAAGAGGGCATCGTGGGCGGTCGTGAAGACCTCCGGCGTCCCGCCGGCCGCGGGCCAGTCCAGCGACTCGGGGACGGGGCTGAGCTGGCGCTCGTGCACCACGGCCAGCTCGGCCTGCGCGCCCCCGCCGACGATCCCCATCACGCGGTCGCCCTCGGCGAAGCGCTCGGCGCCCGGGCCGCGGCCCACCACCTCGCCGGCCAGCTCGAGGCCGGGGCTGTCCGGCGGCGAGCCGGGCGGCGCGGGATCGCCGCCCTTGCGCTGGAGGATGTCCGCCCCGTTGATCCCCGCCGCGCGCACGCGGACCAGCACCTCGCCCGCGCCGGGCTGAGGATCGGGGTGCTCCTCGACGACCACCTCGCCGTCGCGGATCGTGGCGGCGCGCATGGCGCGGCAGCCTAGACGGCGCGCCGCGACGGGGCTCGCCCGGCGCTGTGGGGAGGGGCCACGGGCGGCTCCGCGGAAGACCGTGACGATCGTCACGGTTATCCCTTCTGTGTATAATGAGGGTATGGCCGAAGATCCGCGAGTAGAGGCGCTTGGCAAAGCCGCGAACAAAATAGGCGTCCGACTTGAGTGTCCCTCGTGTGAACACAAAGAGTGGATCGCCTACGAGCATCCTGTCGTCCTTCCGGCTTCGGGAGGCACGGGAGAAGGACTCGGCGCCCTTGCTATGGCGTGCACGAAGTGCGGGTTCATCAGGCTTCACGCTGCCTCCGTCCTCGACAAGCACATGGACCCAAGGGACGACTGATGCCTCCCGTTGATCGCAAGAACTCGCAACGCGCCGCCTCGTCGGCGTCCACCTACTCGCTCATGGAGTTCATGCGCGAGTTCCCGGACGACGACGCCTGCCTTGAGTGGCTGTGGCGGAACCGTCTGTCTGAGGACGGCGAGCACGCCTACTGCCCGAATTGCGAAGCGGAGCGGACGTTCAAGAAGTACGCGACCAAGCAGCGCCGCCAGTCGTGGACGTGCACCAAGTGCGGACACCACGTCCAGGTCACGGCCGGGACGATCTTCGAGCAGTCGTCCACGTCGCTGCACCTGTGGTTCTACGCGATTCACCTCATGACCAGCACTCGCTGCGGCATCTCCGCGAAGCAGCTTGAGCGCGAGCTTGGCGTGACCTACAAGACCGCGTGGCGCATGTTCAACAAGATCAGAAACGAACTCATGACCGACGACGGCGAGCCGCTGTCGGGCGAAATCGAGGTAGACGAAGCGTCGGTAGACGGCAGGCCGCGCAAGCACCTGAGCAGACGCGACGCCGCGCAACTGCGCGAGCGTAGTAGAGCCACCGTGATCGCCGCCGTGGAACGCGGCGGGCGCATGAAGGCCAGCGTCCTTCCGTCGCGCCGCGGTCCCGCGCTCAAGGCTCAGGTCATTGAGTGGGTGCGGCCCGAGTCGATCATCTACACAGACGAGTGGCCCGCGTATAGCGGCCTTGACCAGCACTTCGCGGCCCATAGTCGAGTCGTCCACTCGGCCGGCGAGTACGTGCGCGGCGACTGGCATACGAACACCGTCGAGGGGTTCTTCGGAAACCTCAAGACCGGCATCCGGGGGAACTACAAGAAGGTGTCCCACAAGTGGTTGCAGGGCTACCTCAACGAGTTCATGTGGCGCTACAACCACCGCCACTCCCCCGACTCGATGTTTCGCGCGCTACTTCTTAGGGCGGCGCGGAGCTGAAAACTTCGCAGGCCGGGCGATCTTCTTGAGATTGCGGAAGAACTCGCCCCGCTTCGGCACAGGAACCTCGTGGCCCTTCGGGGTCCGCTCTGTCTGCTGTTTTTGCGGCACGAAACGAGAGTAGCGGGTGGGTAGGAAGAGCCGAGCGAAGCAGGAACGAAAGGCATCAGCCGACGAACCTCGACGTAGCTTCGAACTCAAGTTCGACAGGGCGGTCGAGCACTTGGACGACCTCGACGCAGCCATACAGCGGTGGCTCAAAGGCGATGCGTACACCGTTACCGATGAGTTCGACCTCGAGGCCGACGAGAACGTCGTGGCAGTTGAACCCAGAGGCGCTCCCCCACAGGGGCTCGCTGTCCTCATTGGCGACTGCGTGCACAACATGCGATCCGCTCTCGACAACCTCATCTACGACCTTTCGTGGGCACAAGGCGGCCCGCTGACCAAGGAAGTTGCCACCGGGTGCGAGTTTCCGGTCTTCGGACCGCGTCCGCCGCGTACGTCCGAACTCGTCAAGCGCATCGGCGCAATCGACCCACCCGCGCAAGCAGTTATCAAGGCCCTGCAACCGCACCATCGAGGGAACGACTTCGCGAGTGATCCCGTGTGGGTCCTCGACCAGCTTTGGAACATCGACAAGCACCGTTCGCTGCACCTGACGCTCTTCGGACACGCCGGGACTGGCATCGGCGCACCTGGGGAGATGTTCCACGCCGAACACATCACCCTCTTGAGCGGGCCGATACGCCAACGCGGTCGCACACCACTGCTCCGCTACCGCCTCAAGCCGCTTCCGGGCACGAAGGTGAACATGAAGAACGCACCGTCCTTCGACGTAGCGTTCGGGCAGGGGACGCCATGCGCTGGCTCCCCAGTCACGCCCACGCTCACCGCGCTTCGCACATACGTTGCGGACCAGGTCAGAGAACCGCTGATCCGCTACCTGTAGATGGGCGCGCAATCAGCCGCCCTCGCCTGCTTGCCATACAGCGGACGATTCTCCACAGAGGGGATAAGCGTGACGATCGTCACGGCCGGGAATGGCGCGGGTGTGCGCCGGGTAAGCGGGCGATGTCATGCCGCTGACGCCCCTCTGGCGGGAGGCCCGTTTCGGCCTCGAGCTGGCCGCCCTGCTGCGCGACCCGGTGTTCCGCCAGGTGGCCGAGGCGCCGGGACGGCCGGTGCTCCTCGTGCCCGGGTTCCTGGCCGGCGACGGTTCGCTGGCCACGATGACCGGCTGGCTGCGCCGGCGCGGGCACCGCACGCGCCGGGCGGGCATCCGGCTCAACGTGGACTGCTCGACGCGGGCGCTGGACGCGCTCGAGGAGCGGCTGGAGGCGCTGGTGGCGGCGCAGGGCGGCCCCGCCGCCATCGTCGGCCAGAGCCGGGGCGGGACGCTGGCGCGCGCCCTGGCCGTGCGCCGGCCGGACCTCGTGGACACCGTCGTGGCCCTGGGATCCCCGCTCGTCGACCCGTGCGCCATCCACCCGCTGGTCAAGCTCCAGGTCGGCGCGCTGGGCGCGCTCGGCAGCCTGGGCGTCCCGCGCCTGTTCCGGCGCTCGTGCTGGACCGGCGAGTGCTGCGCCGGCTTCCGCGACTCCTTCGAGCGGCCGGTGCCCGACGGCGTGCGCCTGGTCTCGGTCTACTCGCGCACCGACGGCATCGTGGACTGGCGCGCCTGCCTGGACCCGGGCGCCGAGCTGGTCGAGGTCGCGGCCAGCCACATCGGGATGGCGGTGAACCCGGCCGTGTACCGCGTCCTGGCCGAGGCGCTCGACGCCGGCCCGGCCGAGCGCACGGGCTCCCTCGCCGCGGCGGCCTAGCGAGCCGGCGCGCGCCCGGCGTAAGGTCCGGCGTGAGCGTGGTCGACCTGCACGCCCACCTGCCGATGTACTGCGCCCCCGGGCCCGGGATGAGCGGGCGGCTGCGCCTCCGGATGGTGCGCAACGCCGGGCGCAGGAGCGGGAACTTCGTCGCGGGCACGGGCGCGCCCCGGGTCACGGTCCCCGCCCTGCGCCGCGGCGGCGTCGAGGTGGCGCTGTCGGTCCTGTACTCCCCGTGGGACGAGATGGGCCTGGCGCGCCGCGACCTGCGGCGGGTGGCCGGCGTGGTGTCCGCGCTGCGCGCCCTGCGCCGCCACGCTCGCCTGCCCAACGCCGGCTCGGCGGTGTCGCTGGCCCTGGCCGCCCTGGTGGCCGACCGCCCGCCCAACCGGGGCGCGTTCCGGCGGCTGCTCACGCAGATGGACTGCGTCGAACGGTTCTACGAGCGCCGCCACGGCGCGGAGCTGCGGTTCGCGCGGTCGCCGCGCGAAGTGGCGCAGGCGCGGGCCGACGGGCGGGTCGCCCTGGTCCACGCGGTGGAGGGCGGGTTCCACCTGCCGCCCGACCCCCGCGAGGTGCCCGCGGCGGTGGCCGAGCTGGCGCGCCGCGGGGTGGCCTACGTGACCGTGGCCCACCTGTTCCGCCGCGGGGTGGCCACCGTGGCGCCCGCGATCCCCTACCTGGACGACGCCGCGTTCCACGCGCTGTTCCCGCAGCCCGGCGAGGGCCTGGCCGCCCACGGCCGGGCGACAATCGAGGCCCTGGTGGCCCACGGTGTCCTGATCGACGTCTCCCACATGGCCGACGTGTCGCTGCACGAGACGTTCGAGCTGCTCGACCGGCTGGATCCAGAGCGCCGCGTCCCGGTCCTGGCGTCGCACGTCGGCGCCCGGCTCGGGAACCAGGCCTACAACCTCCCCGACTGGGCGATCGCGCAGATCGCCGAGCGGGGCGGGGTGGTCGGGCTGATCGCCGCGACGCACCAGCTCGCCGACGGGCGGCCCGACCCCGCGACGTTCGAGGAGTCGATGGAGGTGATGTTCGGCCACGTGGACGCGATCGCCGCCGTGACCGGCGGCCACGACCACACGGCCCTGGGCACCGACCTCGGCGGCTTCATCGAGCCGCTGCCCGGGGTGCCCGACGCGGCGGCGCTGGCCGCGGTGCGCGCCGCGCTCGAGCGCCGCTACGGCCCGGACGCGGCGGCCGCCATCGGCGCCGGCAGCGCCCTGCGCCTCCTGGAGGGACACTGGGGGTCCGGGCGGTCATGATGGGCCGCATGGCCACCGCCGCCTCCGAGGCGCCGCCGGCCGGCGCGCCCGCGGTGCGCGACGGGCTCCCGCCGGGTCCGCGACTGCCCGGGCCGGTGCAGGCGATGGGGCTCCTGACGCGGCCGCTGGGGTTCGTCCGGCGCTGCCGGGAGCGCTACGGGCCGACGTTCACGGTCGACTTCGCGCCCTGGGGCAAGGTCGTCTACCTGACCGAGCCCGCCGACGTGCGCGCCGCGTTCACCGGCGACGCGGCCACGTTCCACACCGGCGAGGCGCGCGAGCCGCTGGCGCCGGTCGTGGGCCACCGGTCGCTGCTGCTGCTCGACGAGGACGAGCACCTGCGCGAGCGCAAGCTGATGCTGCCGCCCTTCCACGGCGAGCAGCTGCGCGCGTACGAGGACGCCATGGCGCAGATCACGGCCGAGGAGGCCGAGTCGGTCCCGCTGGGCCGCCCGGTCGCGATCCGCACCCACACCCAGGCGATCACGCTCGAGGTGATCCTGCGCGTGGTCATCGGGACCCGCGAGCCCGAGCGCCTGAGCGCCCTGCGCGAGGCGCTGTCCCGGCTCACGGCGATCCACCCCGCGATCCTGCTGGCCACGGCGTGGACGCCGCGCGACCTGGGACCGGGCAGCCCCTGGCGCATCGTCAACACGCGGCTGGCCGCGGCGGACGAGCTGCTCTACGAGGAGATCGCGCTGCGCCGCCAGCGCCCGGGCGGCGACGACATGCTCTCGCTGCTCATCGAGGCGCGCGACGAGGACGGTCGCGGGCTCGACGACCGCGCGCTGCGCGACGAGCTGGTCACGCTGCTGCTGGCGGGCCACGAGACGACGGCGACCGGTCTGGCGTGGGCCTTCGAGCGCCTGGTCCGCCACCCCGAGGCGATGGCGCGCGTGCGCGCGGACGTGGAGGCGGACGAGCACGCCTACCTGGACGCCGCGATCAAGGAGGTCCTGCGCGTGCGGCCGGTCATCACCGACGTCGCGCGCCACCTCAAGGCCCCGGTGCAGCTGGGCGGCTGGCGCCTGCCGCGCGGGCTCACCGTGATGTCCTCGGTGTCGGCGATCCAGCTGTCCGAGCGCCACTGGGACGCGGCCGCGCAGTTTCGGCCCGAGCGCTTCCTCGACGGCCCGCCGGACGCGTACACGTGGATCCCGTTCGGCGGAGGCGTCCGGCGCTGCCTGGGCGCCGCCTTCGCCCAGCTGGAGATGCGCGTGGTCATCCGCGAGCTGCTGCGCCGGCTGGAGGTCTCCGCGCCCCGGCCCGAGCCCGAGCGCGGCCGCGTCCAGCACGTCACGTTCGCCCCGGCGCGCGGCGGCGAGGTCGTGGCGCGGCGCGTCTAGATGGTTGATTCCTAA
>DATLOP010000132.1:0-2661 GCA_035536255.1 Solirubrobacteraceae bacterium | reverse complement strand
CTTCGTGCCCCTGAACTTCCTCGCCGTGCGGATGGCCGAGTCGCTCACCCATCCGCGCGTGCTCTCGACCACCGGCGGCGCGATGCCCGGCGAGATGCGCCTGACGTTCTACGTCGCCCTGATCGGGATGGCGCTGCTGTTCGTCACGCTGTGGAAGTACGAGATGACGTCCAAGCAGGCCAGCGCCCAGCTGCGCGCGCTGCGGCGCAAGCTGGCCGGCGAGGAGCCGCCGCTGGCCGTCGAGCGCAGCGCCGCCCCCCGCGTCACGGTGGAGGTCTGACGGTGCCCGCGCTGCCGCTGGAGGAGGCGGGCAAGTACGTCGCCGGCGCCTACGTGGTGTTCGTGGCGCTGATCCTCATCTACGTGTCGATCATGGCGTCCAAGCTGGCGCGCATCGAGCGCGAGCTGTCCGAGCTCAACGACCTGGCCGACCAGCGGGACGCGCCGCGATGAGCGAAGTCCTCCTCCTGGGGATCTCCCACAAGACCGCGCCGGTCGCGCTGCGCGAGCGGGTGGCGCTGCCCGAGGCCCGGGCCCTGGAGTTCCTGGCCGCCGCCGCGTCGGACGCCGAGGTCCACGAGGCGGTGGCGCTGTCGACGTGCAACCGCACCGAGGTCTACCTCGTGGTCGGCGACCCGGTGCAGGCCGAGACCGCGGTGCTGGGGCTGCTGGCGCGCCAGGCCGGGATCCGCCCCACCGAGCTGGCCGAGGCGATCTACTCGGTGCGCAACTGCGACGCCGCGCGCCACCTGTACCGGGTGACGGCGGGGCTCGAGTCGATGATCGTCGGCGAGGCCGAGGTCCAGGGCCAGGTGCGCCGCGCCTACGAGGCGGCGCTGGCCGCCGGCACGACGGGGCCGCTGTCCAACCGCATGTTCGGCGCGGCGCTGGCCACCGGGAAGCGGGTGCGCTCGGAGACCGCGGTGTCCACGGGCGCCGGGTCGGTGCCGTGGGTGGCCGTCGAGGCGGCCCAGGAGGGGATCGGGGACCTCTCCGGCCGGCGCGTGGTCATCCTGGGGACGGGCGAGATGGGCGAGCAGTGCGCCCAGGCTCTGGCCCAGCGCGGCGTGGAGCCGACGTTCATCGCCAACCGCCGCCGCGACCGGGCGCTGGCCATGGCCGAGCGCTACGGCGGGCGCGTGACCGGCTTCGACGAGCTGCCGCGCGAGCTGGCGCGGGCCGACATCGTGCTCGCCTCGACGGCGTCGCCGCACGCGATCCTCGGGGTGGACGAGCTGGCCGTGGTGATGGAGGAGCGCGCGAAACGCCCGCTGCTGCTCATCGACATCGCCGTCCCGCGCGACGTCGACCCGGTGTGCGCCGAGCTGCCGGGCGTGACGCTGCACGACATCGACGACCTCCAGGGCGTGGTCGCGCGCAACCTGAAGGTGCGCCAGGCCGAGGCGCGGCGCGCCGAGTCGATCATCGAGGAGGAGATCCAGCGCTTCGCCGGGTGGCTGGGGTCGCTGGAGGCGCTGCCGACGATCGCCGCGCTGCGCGCGCACGGGACGGCGATCGTGGAGTCGGTGCTGGACGACAACGAGAGCCGCTGGGAGTCGCTCTCGGAGCGCGACCGCGAGCGGGTCCGCGCGGTGGCGCGGACCGTGATGAACCGGCTGCTGCACGAGCCCACGCTGCGGATGAAGCACTCGGGCGACGGTCGCGCCCACGGCCGGATGCAGCTGGCGCGCGAGCTGTTCGGCCTCGACGACGCGGTCTCCGCCGAGGAGGAGCCCGTCGAGGAGGAGACCCCCGCCGAGGTCCGGGAGCTGCGCGAGCGCCGCCGCCCGCCGCGGTGAGCCTGCGGATCGGGACGCGCGGCAGCGCCCTGGCGCTCGCGCAGGCCGGGGCGGTGGCGGACCTGCTGGGAGGCGGCGAGCTGGTGGAGATCGCGACGGCCGGCGACCGCGGCGCGTCCGGGGGGGACAAGTCGCGCTGGGTGGCCGAGCTCGAGCGCGCGCTGCTCGACGGCGAGGTCGACGTGGCCGTCCACTCGGCCAAGGACGTGCCCGGGGAGCTGGCGGACGGGCTGGTCATCGCCGCCGTCCCGGCGCGCGCCGACGCCCGCGACGCGCTGGTCGGCTTTGACTCGTTGGACGCCGTGCCGCCGGGGGCGCGGGTCGGCACGTCGAGCCTGCGCCGGGCCGCGCAGCTGCGCGCGGCGCGCGACGACCTCGACGTGGTGGCGATGCGCGGGAACGTCGACACGCGCCTGGGCAAGCTGGCCGAGGGCGAGTGGGACGCCATCGTGCTCGCCCTCGCGGGACTGGAGCGGCTGGGGCGCGTCGAGGCGGACGGGCGCTCGTTGAGCGTGCGCCTGGCGGAGGGCCGGGAGTCCGCGGCGTGCGTGCTCGACCCCGACGCGTTCGTGCCGGCGCCCGGCCAGGGAGCGCTGGCGGTCGAGGCGCGGGCGGGCGAGGCGGCCGAGGTGGCGGGGATCGACGACGCCGTTGCGCACGCGCGCCTGCGCGCCGAGCGCGCGCTCACCGCGGCGCTGGACGCCACGTGCCACACCCCGGTCGGCGCCCACGCGGAGCCGGCGGGCGCCGGCCTCGCCCTGACCGCGTTCGCCGGGCTGCCCGACGGCTCGGCCTGGGTCCGCGACCGCCGGGAGGGCGCGGACCCCGAGGCACTCGGCCGCGAGGTCGCCGAGCGCATGCT
>DATLOP010000131.1:0-11150 GCA_035536255.1 Solirubrobacteraceae bacterium | reverse complement strand
GCCGCCGCATCGGCCCGGCGGCCCGGCCGGCGCCGCGGCGCCTCACGCGCCGGCGGCCAGCGGCCCGACGCCGGGACGCGCCTGGGGGACGTGCTCGTCGGCGTGGGAGGAGGAGCGCACGAGCGGCCCGGCCGCCACGCTCTCGAAGCCCAGCTCCAGCGCCGCGCGCTGCAGCGCCGCGAACTCGTCGGGGTGCCAGTAGCGCACGACCGGCAGGTGGCGCTCGGTCGGGCGCAGGTACTGGCCCACGGTGAGCACCTGGACGCCGTGCTCGCGCAGCACCCCGAACGCGTCCACGAGCTCGTCGAACGTCTCGCCCAGGCCCACCATCAGCCCCGACTTCGTAACGACCTCGCCGGCGCCCATCTCGCGCGCGTTGCGCAGCACGCGGCACGAGCGCGGGAAGGCCGACCCGCGCCGCGCCACCGGGTACAGGCGCGGCACCACCTCGACGTTGTGGTTGAACACGTCGGGACGCTCGGCGACGACCTTGGCCAGCGGCATCTCCGCGCCGCGGAAGTCCGGCGTCAGCACCTCGACCTGGCACCCCGGCGCCTGGCGGCGGACCTGGCGGATCACGCCGACGAACGCGCTGGCCCCGTAGTCGGGGAGGTCGTCGCGATCGACGCTGGTGATGACCGCGTGGCGCAGCCCCATCTGGGCCACCTGGCGCGCCACGCGCGCCGGCTCCAGCGGGTCGTGGAAGGTCGGGCGGCCGGTCTTCACGTTGCAGAACCCGCAGCGCCGGGTGCAGGTGTCGCCGAGGATCATGAACGTCGCGGTCCCGCGCTCCCAGCACTCGCCGATGTTGGGGCACGCCGCCTCCTGGCAGACCGTGTGCAGCCCGTCGCCCTCGATGCGCGCCTTCAGCTCGCGAAAGCGCGTGCCGCCCGGCGCGGGGACCTTCAGCCACGGCGGCTTGCGCTCGCGGAACGGGCGCACGTCGGGGCCCAGGACGTCGAGCACGTCCATGCCGCCGGGGTTGGAGCGCGAGCGCGTCGCCATCAGGAGGAGGGTACTCCCGCGCCCGCCAGCTCCCCGGGCGCGATCGTGCGCGGCGCCGCGTCCAGCGCGGCGGCGAAGCAGTGGGCCAGCGTCTCGCGGAAGGCGGCGATCGCGCCCGGGCCCGCGTCCCCGCGCTCGCGGATCAGCGACGTCATCCGCACGCCCTCCAGCCCGCACGGGACGACCCACTCGAACGGCTGCAGGTCGTTCTCCACGTTGACCGCGAACCCGTGCGTGCTCACCCCGCGCTGGACGTGGACGCCGATCGAGGCGATCTTGCGCTCGCCGGCCCACACGCCGGTGAAGTCGGCGCCCTCGTCGGTGCGCGTGCGCGCGGTCACGCCGGACTCGGCCAGCGCGGCCAGGATCGCCTGCTCCAGGCGGCGGACGTGGCCCACAACGTCGTCCACGCGGACGATGGGGTAGCCCACGAGCTGCCCGGGGCCGTGGTAGGTGACGCGCCCGCCGCGGTCGGTGTCGACGACGTCGATGCCCTGGGCGCGGTACCAGTCCTCGCCCATCGGCAGCTCGCCCGGTCCGGTGCGCCGTCCGCGCGTGTAGACCGGCGGGTGCTCGAGGAGCAGCAGCACGTCGGCGATCTCGCCGGCCTGGCGCCGGGCGCGGACGCGCTCCTGGAGGGCGTACGCCTCGCGGTACTCGACCGTGCCGAGCTCGCAGACCAGCAGTTCGCTCACTCGGCCCACGATACTCGGCCCCTACTCTGCCGCCATGGAGCTGACCCGGCTGCGCTGGCGGATGCGCGGGGCGTGGATGTGGCCCGCGTTCGCCGCCTTCACCGTCCTGGACGGCGTGCTGATCCACGAGCGCCCGCTGGCCGGCGACGCGACCGGCCTGGTGCCCGCGCTGATCCTGGCCTCGGTGTTCAACCTGATCGCGGTCGCCGTGCTGGGCCGGATGGGCGGCTGGCTGCTGCGCCGCCGCCGCCGCGACCTCCCGGCGGTCGTGGCCCACGACTACGCCGGGACCGCCTGCCTGTTCGCCGTGGCGGCCGCGGTGGCGGTGGCCGGGCAGATCCACCGCCCGGCGGTCGACGAGCGCCGCGCCGACTTCGCGGCCCAGGCGGCGGCCGTGCGGCGCTGGGTGCTGACCCAGGCGCCGCCGGAGTACCGGCGCAACCTGCGCCGCGCCGACTCCCTGCGCCTGGGCGCCGACCTGTACCGCACCTGCGTCCCCGGTCCCGACCCCCGCCGCGCCCTGTGCCTGTTCGTGAACACCGACCAGCACCCGCCCGGCGTCCGCGTCGACCCCAACCGCGAGCCCAACGAGTCCTTCGCCCGCGCCGGGCAGTACGCGGCGCCCTAGGCGAACTCGAGCCCCTAGGCAGCGGTGCGTCGGGAGGGCCGCTTCGCGGACGACTGTCGTGTTGAGCGAGCCCTACCTGATCCTGAGCTCTTCCGAGCGTTAGAAGCTGAGCCTGAGGAGCTTCCTGAGGACTTAGAGGCCTTACTCGCCGCTGGCTTAGAGTGCGCGCCGGCTGGGCCGCTCTTGACTTCAACTGCGATGTCCGCCTTCTCGAATGCATCGCTCAGTGCGGCGCTCAGGGCGCGTGCCGTGTCTGCGATGACCTTGTCGATCTCGCGACGGGTTTGGTCATCGACCTTCGTCGAATCCCAAGCGACTGACCAACCGCTTCCGAGCGGCTTGACGATTTCATCGTGTCGTGGCGCCATATGCAGAATCTATCCTGGCAGCCGGACAAAGGTGTCTCGCCAGGCTATCACGCCAGAGCTTCCAGCAAGGGAGCAAAAGTCCTGGAAATCGGCTCAATTAAGCCTCGATGGAACTCGGCCTTCGCCGACTCGGGAAGCTTCGTAAGCACGCTCTCCTTGCCGGGCTTGGTAGACGACACCGTCAGGCATCCGACTGGAAGTCGGGTAGGAGAGTCGAAGACGACAGGTAGCCCGCGGACAAAACGCCACCGCGACACGGGATTGTCTCGATCGAGCTCCACGCGGACGCCCTGGCAGACGGCGCGAACCGCTACCCAGTCGCTAGCTGACGCGATCGGGACAGCTTCGACAGTCGCGAGATCTTGGTGAGCCCGATCCGAATGAACCCAGCCCGTGATCGTCGTTCCGTCCTCGCCTAGAAGCCAGAGGGCGACGGCCAGGTGTTCGTCATCTTCGGGCCCCGCGCCTCTCGTTGCGACTTCGAGAGTGTCGTACAGCAGAGCTCGGATCCATGCGCTTAACACAACCTGTCGGGTTGCGAATGCGTCCTTCTCGCCCTTTGCGGCGAAAACGATGTCCTCGATCCCGGATATCACGCGTCCGGCGCGTTCGCCTGTGGGCTCGTAGTCCTCGCCCTGCTCGCGGCGAAGGCCGATCTCGTATACGAGCTGCGCCGCGTCCGCGAAGTGGTCGACAAAAACAGCCTCTACGCCCTGGCGTTCCCATCGCCTGCTGACGGCTTGCTCGCGCACGGCTCTGACGGAGTCGTCCGCGCCCTCTAAATCGCCTTGACGGACAAAGATGGCGGCGTGCTGACGGCCCGCCTTCTTATAGCCATATAGGTAGCGGATCAGGTTGGGGTCGGTAAGGCTTGTGCCGACGAACAGGCACAGCGATTCGGATAGTCGTTCGGTGGCTAACTCCTCTTGCCAAGATGACCCCGTCTGCATGCGGTGGTAATGCTCCTCTGTCAAGACGAGTCGCTTCGGCGGCCCGGTTCGGCCCGCAAAGCCGTGGAGGTGCGTTACCGGAACTGCGTCGGCGGGCAGAGCTTCTCGGCGTCTCACGTACGACTTGATATTGCGATTGAGGAACCCTCTCCGGAGTAGGGCACGTTCGATTAAGTCGTCGTAGTTGGTCGTGAGTACGACGAGCCGCTCCCCGTAACACTGGCGGAGGTATGCCACCTGTTGGGCGATCGGTCCTGGTTCGTAGCCCCCCGGACCCTCAGGGCCGTACAGCTCCTGGGGAAGCAGCGTGTCGAGGTCTTCCCTAGCCATAACTTCCACGACTGCACCAGCGGCGAGTAGATCGTCCTGTTCGAGCGATCGCCGAACCCACTCTTGCTTCGCCTCGTCGTTTTTTAGGGCCCTATTCTCCTCGGCTACACGCTTTAGGAGCCTGGCGACAAGCTCGCGCCAGCTCGGCAATGAAGCCTCCATTGACGCTCCTGCCCCAACGATGAGTGTCACGTCACTTGCCTCCGCAAAACGCTTGATAAGCGCCGCGATCGCTGGCTCTGACAAAGACGAAAAGCTCAAGAGGGGCCGATCCCTTAGGCCAGGCCGAGCGGGGCTTCGAGGCGCGCGCGGACGCGGGCGAGGAACTGCGCGGCGTCGGCGCCGTAGAGGATCCGGTGGTCGCAGGCCAGCGAGACGCTCATGCGCCGGCCGGGGACGACGGCGCCGTCGCGGACCACCGGGCGCTCCTGCACCGCGCCCACGGACAGGATCCCCGCCTGCGGCGGGTTGATCACGGCCACGAACTCGCGGACGCCGTACATCCCGAGGTTGGAGACGGTGAACGTGGCGCCCGACAGCTCGGGCGGGGTGACGCTGCCGTCGCGCACCTTGCGCGCCAGCTCGCGCGACTCGCGCGCTATCTCGCCGAGTGTCTTGCGGTCGGCGTCGAAGATCGTCGGCACGACGAGTCCGTCCTCCGCGGCCACGGCGACGCCGACGTTGACGCGCGCGTACAGCTCGAAGCGCCCGTCGCGGTAGGCGCCGTTTACGCGCGGGAAGTCACGCAGCGCCAGGGCGCACGCCTTGACCACGAGGTCGTTGAACGAGGGCACGATCGCGTCCTCGCCCGCCGCCGCCTTCAGCGCCGCCCGCCCGGCCCACGCCTGCTCCATGTCAACGTCGGCCTGGAGCGTGAAGTCCGGCACCGTGGCCCGCGACTCGGCCATCCGCCGCGCGATCGTCTGCTGCGTGCGCGACAGCTCCACCACCGTCACCTCACCCTTGGCCGTGCCCGAGGGAGGGGCCGCGGAGGGGGCGGCCGTGGGAGAGGGCGCGCCGGGAGCGGTCTCCACGTCCGCACGCACGATCCGCCCACCCGGCCCACTCCCAGACAATCCCGCCAGGTCCAGCCCCCGCTCCTGCGCCATCCGCCGCGCCAACGGCGACGCCTTGACCCGTCCACCATCCGAAGAGGAGGGCCCGGGCGCAGACCCCTCCGAAGGGGGCGCGGAGGACGGTTCCCCGGCGGAGGGAGCCGTCGTTTGTCTGACCGGAGCCGGGGAATCCTCCTCCGCGCCCACCGCCCCCGCCGGGGCCCCAGCCAAAACGGAACCCCCACCATTCAAACGAGCGATCACCGTCCCAATAGGCAACGTATCCCCCTCAGCCGCCTCAAACGAGATGACCCCCGACGAATCCGCCGCATAGGCCATCGTGGCCTTGTCGGTCTCGATCTCGACGATCTCCTCGCCGCGCGACACCGAGTCGCCCTCCGACACCAGCCAGCGCACGATGGTGCCCTCCTCCATCGAGTCCGACAGCCGCGGCATGACGATCTCGGCCACGTGGCGAGACTACAGCCGCCGCCCGGCGGCTAGGAGCGCGGACACCTCCCGCGCGGGCATCGGGCGGGCGAAGTGGAAGCCCTGGCCGTAGCGACACCCCGCCGCCTCGAGCTCGGCCAGCTGCGCCGGCGTCTCGATGCCCTCGGCGACCGCGTCGAGCCCCAGCGCACCGGCCAGCCCGATGACCGTGCGCACGATCGGGGTGTCCTGCGGGTCGGTCCCCAGGCCGGCCACGAACGACCGGTCGATCTTCAGCAGGTCGGCGGGGACGTCCTTGAGCAGGCGCAGCGAGGAGTAGCCCGTCCCGAAGTCGTCGATGGCGATCCGCACGCCGTGCGAGCGCAGCGCGTCCAGGGCGGCGATGGCGATGCCGCGCTCCTGCACGACGACGCTCTCGGTGATCTCCAGGCACAGGTCGCCCGCGACGATCCCGGCGTCGCCCAGGGCGCGCATGACGTCGTCGACCAGATGCGCCTGCTGGAGCTGGCGCGCCGAGAGGTTGACCGACAGCAGCAGCCCGTCGGCGCACCCGGCGGCGCGCCAGCGCCCGAGCTGCTCGCACGCCGCGCGCAGGACCCAGCCGCCGAGCTCGACGATCTGCCCGGTCTCCTCGGCCAGGGGGACGAACTGCTCGGGCATGAGCAGGCCCCGCTCCGGGTGCTGCCAGCGAACCAACGCCTCGACGGCGACGATGCGGCGGGCCGGCAGCTCGACGAGCGGCTGGTAGTGCACCTGCAGCTCGCCGCGCTCCACCGCCCGGTGGAGGTCGTTCTCCACCTGCAGGCGCTCCAGCGCGCGGTCGCGCATGACCTCGTCGAACAGCTCGTAGCGCGACTTGCCCAGCTCCTTGGCCCGGTACATGGCGGCGTCGGCGTCGCGGATCAGGGCCTCCGGACGCGACGCCCGGCCCTGGGCCATGGCGATCCCGACGCTGGCCGTGAGGAAGGCCTCGGTCTCGCCGAGCACGAAGGGCGCCGCGACGGCCTCGCCGACGCGCTCGGCGATCAGGATCGCGTCGCGCTCGCCGTCGATGTCGTCGCACAGGATGGTGAACTCGTCGCCCCCGAAGCGTGCGACCGTGTCGCCGGGGCGCAGCACCTCCTGCAGGCGGATCGCCAGGTCCATGAGCAGGCGGTCGCCGATCTCGTGGCCCAGCGAGTCGTTGATGACCTTGAAGCGGTCGAGGTCGAGGAAGAGCACGGCGACCGCGGCGGGGCGGCGCTGCACCCGGGCCAGGGCCAGCGCGAGGCGGTCGAGGAAGAGCGTGCGGTTGGGCAGCCCGGTCAGCGGGTCGTGCAGGGCCTGGTGGGCCAGCTCGACCTCGGCGCGCTTGCGCTCGATGGCATAGCGGATCGAGCGCGCGATCAGGTGGTCGTCGACGCGGCCCTTGATCAGGTAGTCCTGCGCGCCCTCCTGCACGGCGGTCAGGGCGAGGCGCTCGTCGTCCAGGCCGGTCAGGACGACGATCGGCACGTCGGGCGAGACGGTCAGCAGGCGCCGGACCGCCTCCAGACCGTGCGCGTCGGGCAGGCTGAGGTCGAGCAGCACGCACGTCGCGCCAGCCTCCTCGAGCATCTCGCACGCCTCGTCCAGCCGCTCGGCGTGCACGAGCTCGAACCCCTCGGTGAGCGCGCTGCGCAGCATCTCGCGCACCAGCACGGCGTCGCCGGCGTTGTCCTCGACCAGCATCAGCCGCGGCAGGGGCTCGCCGAGCAGGGGGGTGAGGTTCGCGGGGTAGGTCAGGTCGGTCATGACACGGGCAGCCGGGCGATGCTCAGCCAGAGCGGGCTGTCCTTCACGAGGAGGACCTGAATGGGCATGGCGGCGGGCGTGCTCATGGCAACGGGTCCCGCACCGGAAGGGTAACGCGGAATTCGCTTCCCCCGCCAGCGGCGGCCGTCACGTCGATGTCGCCGCCGTGGCGCTCGGCGATCTTCTTGCAGATCGCCAGTCCGATTCCGGTGCCCGGGTACTCCTCGCGCCCGTGCAGGCGCTGGAACATCTTGAACACGCGCTCGGCGTGGCGGGGGTCGATCCCGATTCCGTTGTCGCGTACAAGCATCTCCCATTCCCCATCGACGCGGCGGGCAGTGACCTGAACCCTCGGAGGCCCGCTACGCACGAACTTCACCGCATTCGAGAGCAGGTTCTGGAACAGCTGCGTCAGCTCGCGGCGGTCGCCGACGACGACGGGCAACGGGCCCACTTCGATCTCGGCGCCGGTTTCCTCGATCGGCGCGCGCAGCGCGGTTCGGGCGTCGGCCACGATCTCGTCGAGCTCGACCGGCGCGTCCTCCACGGCGCGGCCCACGCGCGAGTACGCGAGCAGGTCGTCGATCAGGCCCTGCATGCGCTGGACGCCGTCGATCGTGTAGGCGATGAACTCGTCGGCGTCGGAGTCGAGCCGGCCCGTGTAGCGCTCGGAGAGCAGCTGGACGAACCCCGAGATCATCCGCAGCGGCTCGGAGAGGTCGTGCGAGGCCACGTAGGCGAACTGCTCGAGCTCGGCGTTGGAGCGCTCCAGGTCGGTGGCGCGGCGGCGCAGCTCGGCCGCCGTCGACTCCAGCGCCACCTCGGCGCGCTTGCGCCGCAGGTACTGGCCGACCTGGGCGGAGATCGTCGCCATCATCGCGATCAGCTCGTCGTCGGGCTCGGGCAGCGGGCGCGCGGTGAAGAAGTCCAGGACGGCGATGACCTGGCCCGCCGCGCTGGTCACCGGCACGCCGACCGCGCCCGTGAGCCCGGCCGCGTCGGACACGTCGGCGCGCGGGTGGTTGGGGTCCGAGCCGATGTCCGGCACCCACGCCGCCTCGCCGCTCTGGACCACCCGGCCCGGCAGCCCGGTCCCGCGGGGCAGGCGCAGCTCCAGCGTGCGCGCCTCGAACTCGCGGGTGCGCTCGTGCTCGGCGGCCCAGAACGCCTTGCAGGACAGCAGGTCCTCGTCCTCGTCGAGCTCCCAGTAGCCGCCGGCCGTCCACCCCATCGAATCGCCGAGCGCGGCCAGCACGCGGGCCATGCCCTCCTCGATGGGCGGGCTCTCGACCAGGACGCGGTCCACGGCGAGCTGGGCCTCCAGCACCTCCTGGGAGCGCTTGCGCTCGGTGATGTCCTTGGCCACGGTGTAGATGGCCTCCTCCTCGGGGACCCCGCGGGCGCTGATCAGCAGCCAGCGCCACCCGCCGTCGCGCGTGGCCACGCGCAGCTCGAAGTCGCGCGTCGCGGTGCCGGGCTCGGTGAGGCGGGCCGCCTCGGCGAGCGCGCGGTCGCGGTCCTCCTCGTGGAAGAAGTCGGCGTAGGGGCGCGCCATCAGCTCCTCGGTCGTCCACCCGAGCGTGTCCTCCCAGGCTTCGTTGAGCCGCCGGAAGCGGCCGTCGAACCCGATCACGGCGGCCAGGTCGAGCGACAGCTCGAAGAAGCGCTCGTCGCCCGGCCGCTCAGACATCCCGGAAGGTCGCGAGCACGGCCTGCACCACCTGCGGCTCGTGCGGGTAGGCGATCTCCTCCAGGGGCTTGGAATAGGGCATCGGCAGGTCGGCGCCGGTCACGCGCCCCACGGGCGCGTCGAGGTGGTCGAACGCCTGCTCCTGGACGAGCGCGGCCAGGTTGGCGCCGACGCCGCCGTGGGGCCAGCCCTCCTCGACCACGATGCAGCGGTTGGTCCTGCGGACCGAGGCGAGGATCGTGTCGAGGTCGAGCGGGCGCAGCGTGCGCGGGTCGATCACCTCGGCCTCGACGTCGTGCTCGGCCGCCAGCTGGTCGGCGGCGCGCTGGGCGGTGACCGCCTGGCGCGAGATCCCGACGATCGTCACGTCGGTCCCCTCGCGGCGGATCGCCGCCTGCCCGAAGCGCTGCACGTGGTCCGCGTCGTCGGGCACGTCCCCGCGCTGGCCGTAGAGGTACTCGTGCTCGATGAAGACGACGGGGTTGTCGTCGCGGATGGCCGCCTTCAGCAGGCCCTTGGCGTCGGCCGGGGTGCTGGGCACCGCGACGAGCAGGCCCGGGACCTGGAGGAACAGAGCCTCCCAGCTGTGGGAGTGGGTGGGCCCGAGCTGGTGCCCGGCGCCCTGGGGCATGCGGACGACCAGCGGCACCTTGACCTGGCCGCCGAACATGTAGCGGATGTGAGCGGCGTGGTTGACGATCTGGTCCATCGCCAGCAGCGAGAAGTTGATCGTCATCAGCTCGACCACCGGCCGCAGCCCGGTCATGGCCGCGCCGACGCCCATGCCCACGATCGTGTTCTCGGAGATCGGCGTGTCGCGCACGCGCTTGTCCCCGAACTCCTCGAGCAGCCCGGCCGTCACCTTGAAGGCGCCCTGGAAGACGCCGATGTCCTCGCCCATGAGGAAGACCGTCTCGTCGCGCGTCATCTCCTCGCGCAGCGCGGCGTTGAGCGCCTCGCGGTAGCGCATCACGCCCACTCGCGCTCGTCCTCCCCCTTGTGGACGCCGGCCGCGCGCTCGTCGATCGAGTACCAGCCCTGGACCTGGTCGCCCAGGACGTACACGTCGTCGTACAGCGACTCGGGCGGCGGGAACGGCGAGTCCTCGGCGAACTGCACGGCCGCGTCGACCGTCTCGTTGGCCACGCGGTCGATCTCCTCGCGCTGCGGCTCGGTGAGGACGCCCTCGGTCACCAGCCGATCGCCGAACGTGGTCAGCGGGTCGCGCGCGCGCCACTGCGCGACCTGCTCCTTGGTGCGGTACTCCTCGGGATCGGCCATCGAGTGGCCACGGAAGCGGTAGGTGATCGCCTCGACGAGGACGGGCCGGCGCTCCTCGCGGGCCTGGCGCAGGGCCTCCTGCGTCGTGTGGTGGGTGTCCATGACGTCCATCCCGTCGCAGCGCATCCCGGGCACGCCGTAGCCCTCGCCGCGCTTGAACAGGTCGGTGACGGCGGAGTGGCGCTCGAGCGACGTCCCCATCCCGAACTGGTTGTTGGTCACCATGAAGACGACGGGCAGGCGCCACAGCGCGGCGAGGTTGAGCGTCTCGCCGAACGTGCCCTGGTTGGAGGCGCCGTCGCCGAACTGGCACAGGGTGGCGTCCTGGGTCCCCAGGTAGTCCGAGGTCAGGGCCATCCCGGCGGCCAGCGGGAGGTTGCCGCCGACGATCCCGTAGCCGCCCATGAACCGGCGCGGCAGGTCGAACATGTGCATCGACCCGCCGCGACCGCGGCACACGCCGTCCTCCTTGCCGAACAGCTCGGCCATGACCTTCTCGGGCTCCGTCCCGCGGGCCAGCGCATGGCCGTGCGAGCGGTAGGTGGAGATCAGGTAGTCCTGGTCGCGCAGCGCCCGGACCGACCCCACGATCGTCGCCTCCTCGCCGATCGCCAGGTGCAGGAACCCACCCACCTTCGCCTTGGCGTACATCTCCCCGGCGCGCTCCTCGAAGCGCCGGATCAGCGTCATCGTCTCCAGCCACTCGCGGGCCACGTCGGGCGAAGGGAGCGAGCGCTCGGCCATGCGGAAGCGAGCCTAGCGCAGGCTAAGGCCCGCTCAGCTGCGCGTCCGCCGCGCGCCAGGCGGCGATGAACTCGTCGGCGTCGAGGTTGCCGAGGTCCTCGCGGATCGTGCGGACGACGCGGCGGGCGTCCGTGGGGGTGAGGTCCCAGAACAGGACGACCTCGCCGGAGGCGATCTCGAC
>DATLOP010000130.1:0-3855 GCA_035536255.1 Solirubrobacteraceae bacterium | reverse complement strand
CGGCCCGCCGGCCGCCAGGGCCAGACCGGCGAACGGACCGGCCACGATCCACCCCGCTCCCAGCAGCGCCGCGGCGGCCAGCAGCGCCAGCCGCCGCCGCTCGACCGCGGTCGGCTCGCGCCCCTCTCCCCCCGCCCGCCGGACCGGCGCCAGCACGCGCCCGAGGCCCCGCACCACCGCCGCCCCCTCCGCGGCCGCGATGAGGTCCCACGCCGCGAAGACGCCCACCGCCCCGGCCACGCCCGCCATCACCGCCGCGAGGCTCACCCGTCCCCCGCCTGCGACACCCCGCCCGCCCCGGGGCGGCCCGGGGCGGCCTCTGCACCCGCCTCGTCGAGGCGTGCGGTGAGGCGATCGCTCAGCGCGGCGCGCCAGCGGGGGCGGTCGTCGCGGTGGGCGTACACCTCGCGAACGCCGACTCCGCCGGCCACGCGGACGACCTCGGCCACCGCCGTCACGCGGCGCGACCCGTCGCGGCGACGCGCCTGGTGGACGACGAGGTCGATCGCGTCGGCCACCTGCTCGCGGACCGCCGCGTGCGGCAGGCCGACTCCGGCCATCAGCGCGAGCGTCTCGACCCGGCGGACCGCCTCCTCGGGGGACCCGGCGTGGACGGTGGACAGCGATCCGTCGTGCCCGGTCGTCATCGCGGCCAGCATGTCCAGCGCCTCGGGCCCGCGGACCTCGCCGACCACGATGCGGTCGGGGCGCATGCGCAGCGCGTTGCGGACCAGTCCCCGGATCGTCACCTCCCCGCGGCCCTCGAGGTTCGGCGGCCGGGCCTCCAGGCGGACGACGTGGGGCTGGCGCAGGCGCAGCTCGGCCGCGTCCTCGACGGTGACGATCCGCTCTCCGGCCGGGATCAGCTCGGACAGCGCGTTGAGCGTCGTCGTCTTGCCGGATCCGGTGCCCCCGCTGACCAGCAGGTTCAGCCGCGCCCGCACGCCGCGCGCGAGGAAGTCGCGCAGCGCCGGCTCCAGCGTCCCGGCCGCCACCAGCTCCTGGCACGAGAACCCGCGGCGCCGGAAGCGCCGGATCGTCAGCACCGGCCCCTCGAGCGCCAGCGGCCCGATGACCACGTTGACCCGCGACCCGTCGGGCAGGCGCGCGTCGACCAGCGGGCACGCCTCGTCCACCCGGCGCCCGAGCGGCGCCAGGATCCGCTCGACGGCGTGGCGCAGCTCCTCCTGCGAGCCGAACGCGACGTCCGCCCGCTCCAGCCGCCCGCCGCGCTCCACCCACACCGACTCCGGGCCGTTGACCATCACCTCGTCCACGGTCGCGTCGCGCAGCAGCGGCTCCAGCGGGCCCAGCCCGAACGACCGCTCGGCCACCGCCGCCGCCAGCTCCGCCCGCGCGTCGGGGTCGAGCAGCCCGCACTCGCGCTCCACCAGCTCCCCGATCCGCGCGTGGAGGTCCTTCGTCCCATCCACGGCCCCGGCCTCGCCCAGCAGCCGCTCGCGCAGCGATCCCGCCAGCTCGTCGAACGCCTGCGCCCGGTCCACGCCCGACCGAGGCCGTCAGGGCTCGGGACTCGCCCCCGCCATACTGGTGCCATGTCCCAGGGACGCGTCGTCTCCGTCAACGTCGGCCGCACGCGGACCGTCGAGCACGGCGGGCGGAAGGTCCGCACGGCGATCTGGAAGGACCCCGTCGCGGGCCGGGTCGCCGCGCGCGAGAACCGGCTGGAGGGCGACCGGCAGTCCGACGGCCGCATCCACGGGGGCTACGACAAGGCCGTCTACGCGTACGCCCGCGAGGACTACGCGTGGTGGGAGCGCAAGCTGGGCCGCGCGCTCCCGCCGGGCATCTTCGGCGAGAACCTCACCACCGAGGGCATCGACGTCTCGGGCGCCCGGCCCGGCGAGCGCTGGCGGGTCGGGACGGCGCTGCTGGAGGTCTCCGAGCCCCGACTTCCCTGCTTTAAGCTCGGCATCCGGATCGAGGACCCTCGCTTCCCCAAGAAGTTCGGCGGCTCCGGGCGCCCCGGCGCCTACATGCGGATCGTCGAGGCGGGCGACCTGGCCGCCGGCGACCCGGTCGAGGTCGTCGAGCGCCCCGGCCACGGCGTGACCGTCGCCCAGATGATGGATGCCCGCCTGCGCAGCGACGCGGCGCGGATGGCCCGCCTGGCCCCGGCGACGCCCGCCCTTCCGGACAAGTGGCGCCGCCGGGTGGAGAAGGCCGCCGCGCGGATCGCCCGCGCCGCCTAGCCGCCCAGCGGCCTAGCCGCCCGCGGCCACGGCGGGCTCGGTGCAGATGTCGTTGGGGTTGGCGGCGCAGATGGCGTAGCGCTCGTCGTCGACCATCTCCTTGCGCTGCGAGACGGAGTACGGCACGCCGTTGCTGCCGGTGACGACCTTGACGATGTAGAACGACCCGACGTCCCAGCCGGTGATCCCGCCCAGGGCCGCATTGGCGCCGGACTCGATGCCCTCGCGCTCGCCCTCCAGCTCGCCCACGCGCTCGCCGCGCTCGAAGCCGACCCGGCGGCCGCGCTCGGCGCCCTGGCGCTCGCCCTGGCGACGGCCGATCCGCGTGCCCTCGGCGCGCCCCGCGACCTGGCCGCGGCGGTAGATCGCCTGGTACTTGGGCGTCCCCGAGGCGTACGTCGCGGCCTCGGCCTCGCGGCCGTCGCGCTTGCCGCGGTCCTCGGCGCCGTCCGCGTCCGCGGCGGCCTTGCCGCCGAAGAACGCCGCGGCGCCCACGGCGAGCAGGGCCACGATCACGCCGAGGATCAGGGCCAGGCGGTTGGAGCCGCGCTCCTCGCCGGGGGCCGGCGGGACGGGCGAGGCGGGGGGTGTTTCGTTGGACATGCGGGGACCTCCGGGATAGCGGGCGCCGGGACACTTCGCCGGGGGGCGCCCCGTCCCTCCCCCGAACCGGGGTCACATAGGCTGCGCCGATGCTGCTGGAGGGCAAGCGGATCGTGGTCACCGGCGTCCTGACCGACCGGTCGATCGGGTTCGCGGTGGCCCAGCGCGCGCTGGCCGAGGGCGCCGAGGTCGTGCTGACGAGCTTCGGCCGCGCGCGGCGGATCACCGAGCGCACCGCGCAGCGCCTGCCCGGGGACGCTCCCCCGCCCGTGCTCGAGCTCGACGTCGACGACCCGGCGCACGTCCAGGCTCTGCGGGCCGAGCTGACCGAGCGCTGGGGCCGCGTCGACGGCATCGTCCACGCCATCGCCTTCGCCCCCGAGGACGCGCTGGGCGGGCGCTTCCTCGACACGCCGGCCGAGTCGGCCCAGACGGCCTTTCGCACCAGCGCCTACTCGCTCAAGGCCCTGGCCGCCGGGCTGCTGCCCCTGCTCGAGAAGGCCGAGGGCGGCGGGGCCGTGGTGGGCCTGGACTTCGACGCCACGGTCGCCTGGCCGGCCTACGACTGGATGGGCGTGGCCAAGGCCGCGCTGGAGTCGGTCAACCGCTACCTGGCCCGCGACCTGGGCCCGCGGGGCGTGCGCTGCAACCTCGTCGCGGCGGGCCCGATCCGCACCCTGGCCGCGGGCAGCATCCCGGGCTTCGACCTGCTGGCCGAGGCGTGGTCGGCCCAGGCCCCGCTGCGCTGGGACCCGCGCGACGCCGCCCCCGTGGCCGACGCCTGCCTGTTCCTGCTCTCCGACCTCGCCCGCGCCGTCACCGGCGAGATCCTGCACGTGGACGGCGGCTACCACGCCCTCGGCGCCCCCCTGGCGCCGCCGGGGCCGCAGCCCTAGTCTGAACTGACTCCATGTTCTCCCGACAGTGGTCGGGGGATCGATAGGTCTTATGCGACGGCCCCCGCCCAGCTGGGCGGGGGCCGTCCGCGTTGCGGCTCAGTGTCCGTGCTTCACGCCAATGAAGTCCGGGAGGGAGTCGC
>DATLOP010000129.1:0-3407 GCA_035536255.1 Solirubrobacteraceae bacterium | reverse complement strand
AGACGGGCCGCCGGCCGGTTCCGGCCGGCCCGGCTCGCGGCGGGTCGCGGGAGTGCGCTGGCGCGACCGGGCTGGCGGCGAGCAGGAGGTCCGCGCGCCGCTCGTGGGGGGGGCGGATGGCCGGCGCGCGCTGGTGGCGCGCGCCGTGGGCGCCGAGCGTCCCTACCGCGCCAGCGCCAACGGCCGGGCCTGCTTCTACGCCTACCTCGAGGACCCGCGCACCGAGTGGCGCGCCACCGCGGCCCAGTGGCGCGCGGGGCGCGAGCTGGGCACCGCGTTCCCGTGCGACGGCGGGCTCGTGATGGTCCTGCTGATGCCGCCGCGCTCGCGCGGTGAGGCGCTGCGCGCCGACCTGGACGCGGGCTGGGAGGCCACGGTCGCCGCCCTGCCCGGCCTGCGCGCGCGCCTGGAGGGCTGCGTGCGCGTCACCAAGGTGCGCTCGGCGCTGGACACCACCTCCTACTTCCGCCGCTCGAGCGGCCCGGGCTGGGCGCTGCCCGGCGACGCCGGCCACTTCAAGGACCCGGTGACGGCCCAGGGCATCCGCGACGCCCTGCGCTTCGGGCGCCTGCTCGGCGAGGCCGCGGCGCCCGTCCTCGAGGACCCCGCCCGGCTCGACCGCGTCCTGGCCGCGTGGGAGCGCGGCCGCGAGCGCGAGTGCCTGGAGACGTACGTGTGGACCAACCTCCTGGCGCGCGACGGCGAGATGACCGCGCTGGAGGTCGAGCTCTACCGCGCCGCCGTGGAGCACCCCGAGCTGGCCGGCCGCGTCCTGGACGTGTTCGCCCGCACCCGGCGCCCGTCCACCGCTGTGCCGCCCCGCCACGCCGCGGCCGTGAGCGCCCGGGCCCTGCGCCGGGTACTGGCAGGCGCATGAGCCGCATCTGGCCCGTCCTCAAGCGCACGGCCGTCGCCTTCTACGACGACCAGATGACCCACCACGCGTCGGCGCTGACCTACTACGCGCTGATGTCGCTGTTCCCGGCCGCGCTGGTCGCGCTCTCGCTGCTCGGCCTTCTGGGCGAGTACCCGCGCACGTACAACGCGATGCTGGGCTACCTGCGCGACGTCGTCCCCGAGCCCACCCTGTCCACGCTGGACACCAGCCTGCGCCACGCGCTGGAGCAGAAGGGCTCGGCCGCCACGGCCCTGATCGTGGCCGGCGTGGCCGCGCTGTACGGGACGACCGGCGTGCTCGAGGCCATCCGCCGCGCGCTGAACGTCGTGTTCGAGGTCCACGCGGTGCCGGGCCGCAGCTTCCTGCGGCGCAAGACCATCGACGTCGCGTCCTCGCTGGCCCTGATGGCGCTCGTCCTGGCCACGCTCGTCCTGATGTTCGTGGGCGGGGACTTCGCCCGCGACATGCTCGGGTTTCTCGGCCTGGGCGACAGCGGGGCCCGGGTGTGGAACGTCGCGCGCTGGCCCGCGGCCCTGCTCGTGGCCGGGGTCGCCTTCACCTTCGTCTACTACGTGACGCCCGACGTCCAGCACCGCGGCGTGCGCTGGGTGACTCCCGGTGCCGTCGTGGCCGTGCTGCTCTGGCTCGGCGTCACGATCGCGTTCTCGACCTACATCTCCGGCTTCGCCGACGTGAGCGCGGTCTACGGCGCCTTCGCCGCGGTCATCGTGCTGCTCGTGTGGCTGTGGCTGACCAACGTCGTGCTGCTGTTCGGGGCCGAGCTGAACGCCGAGATCGAGCGCGAGAAGGAGCTGCGCGAGGGCGTCCCGCAGGGCGAGACGCTCAACCGCCCGCCGCGCGACGGCTCCTAGACATCGGTATGAGACGATGACCGCGGCAGGGGGGCCGACCCGGAAGGACCGAAGATGGCCGAGGCGCGCACCATCGACGTCGACCTCGCCGCGCTGACTCGCGAGGACGGGACCCTGCGAACCGTGCTGGCCTGGGGCGACCCCGTCTCGGTCGTGGACGAGGACGCGAGCCGCGTCAAGGTCGAGACCACGCGCTACGTGGAGCAAGGCGACGGCAGCATCGTCCCGCGCCCCGAGACGGGGTTCGTCAAGCGCCGGGCCGGCCGGCGGCTCGTGACCGTGCCGGCCGCCGGCTCGCGAGTGCTCAAGGTGGACTTCGTGGACGTGCAGCAGGGCGACGGCACGCTGATCGAGACGCCGGAGGGCCGGCTGCTCACCGTCGACGGGGGGGACAACCAGCTCTTCGCGCGCTACCTGGCCGCGCGCTACCCCGGGACGACGGCCGAGGCGCCGCTGGGCATCGACGCGATGGTGGTCAGCCACGGCGACGCCGACCACTTCGCCGGCCTGGAGGAGATGCACCGCTCCGAGGCGCGCACGGACGAGCTGCTCAAGCGGGTTTTCGTCCAGCCGTCCCGCGTGTTCCACAACGGGCTGGTCAAGCGCCCGTCGAGCGTGGCGGGGTCCAAGCAGCTCGGCCCGACGCGCAAGGTGGGCGGCGAGACGCTCCACACCGGCCTGGAGTCCGATTTGCTCGCGGTCCCCGACCAGGAGCTCAACGCCCCGTTCAAGACGTGGAAGCGCGCGCTGAAGGCGTGGAACGCGCGTCGGCCGATCGACTTTCGCCGGCTGGCCCAGGGCGACCACGACGCGTTCGACTTCCTGCGCGACGAGGGGATCGACGTCCAGGTGCTCGCGCCCATCGTCACCGAGCGCGGCGGGGTGACCGGCCTGCGCTCCCTGGGCGATCCGTCGCACACGATCAACGGGCACTCGATCGTCCTGCGCCTGGCCTTCGGGCGCTGGCGGCTGCTGCTGGCCGGCGACCTCAACACCCCGGCGGAGGAGTCGCTCACCGCCGACCACGAGGCGGGGCGGCTCGACCTGCGCTCCGACGTGTTCAAGGTGCCCCACCACGGCTCCGCCGAGTTCTCGGCGCCCTTCCTGGCCGCGGTGAGCCCGGTCGTGGCGGTGGTCTCCTCCGGCGACGAGTCGGCCCGCAAGGAGTACATGCATCCGCGGGCCACGCTCATGAGCGCGCTGGGCCGCCACTCCCGCGACCCGGCGCCGGTCGTCTTCGTGACCGAGCTGGTGGCGTTCTTCGAGCAGGTGGGATGGGTCAAGCCCCGGACGGTGAACGGCAAGGCGCCCAAGGGCCGCGACCGCGACTTCTACGCCTTCCGGCGGACCGCGTACGGGCTGGTCCGGGTGCGGACGGACGGCGAGCGCCTGCTCGTCTACACCAACAGCGGCCAGGCCAGGCTCAAGGAGGCCTACGCGTACACGGCGGCCCCGTCGGGCGAGGTGGCGCCGGCCGAGCTGGTGCGCGCCTAGGATGAACTGACTCCATGTTCTCCCGACAGTGGTCGGGGGATCGATAGGTCTTATGCGACGGCCCCCGCCCAGCTGGGCGGGGGCCGTCCGCGTTGCGGCTCAGTGTCCGTGCTTCACGCCAATGAAGTCCGGGAGGGAGTCGC
>DATLOP010000128.1:0-12485 GCA_035536255.1 Solirubrobacteraceae bacterium | reverse complement strand
TTCGCGGCGGGGGCCGCCGCGGCGCGCCTGGACGCCCCCTTGGCGGACTCCTCGCCGCCGCCCTTGCCGCGACGCCGGCCGCGGCCGCGCCGGCGACCCCCCTTGGGGAAGTTGCGCAGCAGCTCGCGGGCCAGCGCGCTGGGCTTGCGCGACATCCGCGTGCGCGCGCCGTCCAGCGCCTGCTGGGCCTCGGGCGTGTGGGCCAGGGCGGCGGCCAGCAGCGCCGCCGACAGCCGCCGGTCCTGCTTGCGCGCCGCGTGCACCAGCCGGCGCGCGTTGCGCGCGTGCGCCTGGCCGGACGAGTTCACCAGCAGGCCCAGGAGCCGCTTGGTCTCCGGCCAGCGCTGCACGGCGTACTCCTCGTGCACCTCCCGCGTGTACTCGGCCAGGTGCCAGATCCACGCGTTGGCCTGGTCGCGGCGGCCGATCCGCTTCTCGGCCAGCGCCTGGAGCATCACCTTCACCGCCTCGCGGCGCTCGTCGCGCGACCACGTGCCGACGATCTGGACCGCGTCGTCGAACGCCTCGGCGTCCCTCAACGAAGCGATCTCGGCCAGCGCGCGCAGCCGCAGCTGCGTGTTGCGGTTGCGCTGGACGGCGGTCAGCAGGAAGCGGCGCTTGAGCTCGCCCTGGCGGTCGAAGTGCAGCATCGCCTTGGCCCGGCGCCAGCCGTTGGGCGCCACCCGGGCGCCCGCCAGGGCCGCCCACACGTGCTGCTCGCCGTAGTCCAGGTGCTCCACCGCGATGCGCCACAGCTCGCGCTCGAACACCGCGGCCCGGCGCTCCTCCTCCGGCGTCACCGGCAGCACGCGGCGCTCGACGCGCACGCGGCGCCCGCGGCCCCGGCGGACCGGGCCCACGACGATCGCGCCGCCGCGGTACACGTCGCGGTCCAGGAGGGAGTGCAGGGTGACCACCGGGTCATCGTGCTTGGTCGCGGGGTGGACGAAGTCGACGACGATCCCCGCCTCCTTGCCGGGCTGGCGGCGCGTCACCCGGCCCACCCGCTGCTGGTAGATGCGCCGCGACGCGGTCGGCGCCAGGTGCATGCAGACGGTGGCGCGGGGAGAGTTCCAGCCCTCGGCCAGCAGCTGGGCGTTGACCAGCACGTCGATCTCGCCGCGCTCGTAGGCGGCCAGGACGCGGGCCAGCTCGCGCTTGGGCGTCTCGCCCGACACCGCCTGCGCCTTCAGCCCGGCCGCGCGCATCGACTCGGCCACGTTGTAGGCGTGCTGCACGCCGGCCGCGTACAGGACCCCCGGGACGCCGTTGAAGCGCGTCTTGTACAGGTCGGCCACGGCCACGTTGAACGGCAGCTGGTCCAGCAGCTCGGCCAGCATCTCCTGGTCGAACTCGGTGTCCACCTCACCGCGGCGCAGCGGCACCTTGGCGATCGTGCGCACGCCGGGGCCCGGCGGGATCCGGATGCAGCGCAGCGGCGCGATGACGCCGCGGCGCGCCGCCTGGGCCAGGTCGAAGCGAGACGTCTGCGTCGGGAACAGGTCGGTGACGTGGCGGGCGATCAGGGCGCCGGTCGCCGTCATCCCGACGAACACCGGCCCGTGCCAGCGCCGGATGGAGGCCGACGTCTTCTCGCCCAGGGCGGTGTGGGCCTCGTCGCAGATGACGATCGAGTAGGCGTCGGAGTCCCGCCCCGCGTTGCGCACGAACCACTGGTAGGTCTCGACGGTCACCGGTCCGTTGGCCGGGTCCTTGCCGTCGAGCAGCGCGGGCGAGATCCGCTTGGCGTAGCCGCGCGTGCGCAGCTCGCCGTGGAACTGGTCGACCAGGTTGCGCCGGTGGGTGAGGATGAGGATGCCGCCGGTCCGCGACGCCTCCACGAACCCCATGGCGGCCACCGTCTTGCCCGAGCCGGTCGCGTGCTCGAACCAGAAGCGCCGCGCGGCGTTGGGGTCCTCGGCCGCCTCGACCACCGCGTCCTCGTCGACGTCGACCTCGTCCTCGGCCCAGTCCACGGGCTCCTCGTCGGGATCGACCTCCTCGTCGAGGTCCTCCTCGCCGGGGATGGCCGAGGAGGCCAGCTGCTCGGGTGCCACGACGGCGGCGCCGTTGGCGCTCCCGTTGCCCGCGGAGGGGCCCCCGCGCTGGGCCTCGGCGGTCAGCGCGATCAGCGTGCCCGACAGCGCGTCGACCTGATGGGCGGTCAGGTCCGTCCCGTCGGCCAGGTGCGGCTCGTCCTGGGACAGCAGCCGCTCCAGGCCGAGCAGGAGCGAGAAGTCGCGCCGCCAGGCGACCGAGGGATGGTCGGCGTCCGCCTCCAGCTCGGCCATCGCCGCGTCGAAGGCCCGGCGGCGCGCCGTGCCGGGCGCGAGCGCGTCGGCCGTGTCCTCACCCTCGAGGATGAAGTCCTCGCGGGTGAATTCCTTCACCCGCTCGATGTCGGCGGAAGTGGGAAGCGGCGCGGCCTTCTTGGCCGCTGCGATGGATTCAGCCATGGATGGCCTTCGGAAATGGGGCGATGCGCGGGGACAGCTACTGCAAGGGGAGCGGCGCGGCACCAAGAACGGCCCGGCAACGTCCCGTTGGAGCTCGGAGGAACAGTCCTCGCGAGCAGGCCCGCCCCCGCTGTGAGTGATATGAGGATACCCGATGGAGCCCCGAACCGCTCACGAGATTCGTCTTGCGCGGACCGCGCGCGAACGCGACGGCGCCCTGGCCGTCCGCCACCGCGTGTTCTGCGAGGAGCAGGGAGTGGCCCCGGAGCTGGAGGTCGACGGGCGCGACGGCGAGGCGCTGCACCTGGTGGCGGTGCGCGACGGCGCCGTCGTGGGCACGTGCCGCCTGCTCCTCGACGGCTCCACCGCGAAGCTGGGACGGCTGGCCGTGGAGGCGGACGCGCGCGGGGCCGGGCTGGGCGCGGCGATCGTCGACGCCGCGGTCGGCGAGGCCCGCCGGGCCGGGGCTCGCCGCGTGACGCTCAACGCCCAGACCGTGGCGGTGGGCCTCTACGAGCGCGCCGGCTTCGCCCCGCGCGGGGGGCGCTTTCAGGAGGCCGGCATCGAGCATGTGCGCATGGACCGCGTCCTCGGCCAACCGAGTCCCGAGCCGCCCGTCCGGCAGGGCGGCACCGGTGCCTGAGGTCCGCGTCGACACCCTGAGCGGTCTGAAGGTGGTCGTCGCCGGCGACCGCGCGACCCGTCCGGGCGGGGGCTTCCAGGTCGAGCCGGCCCCGCCGCTGGACCCGGAGGCCGACCCGTTCGCCGAGGGCCACGAGGACCGCACGCCGCCCGAGGTCTACGCGGTCCGGCCGGGCGGCGGGGCTCCCGACTCGCCCGGCTGGCGGGTGCGGGTCGTCCCCAACCTGTATCCCGCGCTGGCCCCCGACGCGCCGGCGCCCGGGGCCGAGGCCGTCCCCGACCTGTTCGCCGCCCAGCCGGCCACCGGCGCCCACGAGGTCATCGTCAACGCGCCGCAGCCGGTCGGCACCCTGGCCGAGCTGGAGGCCGAGCAGGTGGCGGTCGCCGTGGACGCGTGGCGCGCGCGCATGGCCGCCCACCCCGAGGCGGCCTACGTGCACGTGATGGTCAACGAGCGCCGCGAGGCCGGCTCCTCGCTGCCCCACACGCACGCCCAGCTCTACGCGCTGCCCTTCGTGCCCGCCGCCATCGCCCGCGAGCGCGAGCGCTTCGGCGCCTACTCCACCCGCAACGTGGGCCAGGGCCTGCTCGCGGACCTGCTGCAGGAGGAGGTCCGCCGCCGCGAGCGCGTCGTGGCCATCGACGACGAGGCGGTCCTGCTGTGCCCCTGGGCGTCGCGGCTGCCCTTCCAGCTCATGGTGGTCCCCCGGACGCCGCGCGCGCGGTTCGAGGACGACGGCCCCACCGGCGCGGCGCTGCTGCTCGACGCGCTGAAGCGCCTCGAGCGCCGGCTGGGCGCCAGCCCGCCGCTGAACCTGTGGGTGCGCACCGCCCCGCGCGGCGCCGAGCACTGGTGCTGGCGGATCGACGTCCTGCCCCGCCTCACCCACCTGGCCGGTCTGGAGCTGGGGACCGGCGTGCACCTGAACGTCCTCGCGCCCGAGCGCGCCGCCGCCGAGCTGCGCGACGCGTGATCGCCGTCGCGGCGGCGATCGCCGTCGCCGTCGCCGTGGGGGTGGCCGCGGAGCGGCGCTGGCGCGAGGGCGCCGAGCGGGCGGCGCGCGGCGTGCTGGGCGCGATCCTCTACGTCCTCCTGCCGCCCATCGTCTTCTTCAACATCGCGCGACTGCACGTGGACGCGGACGTGGGCGGGGGCATCGCCCTGGCCTACGCGATGCTCGCGCTGACCGGCCTGGCCGCCTGGTTCGCGGCGGCGCGCGTCCTGCGGCTGTCGCGGGCCCAGACCGGGACCGTCCTCGCGGCCACGATGCAGGTCAACACGGGCTACGTGGGCCTGCCGCTGGTCGTGGTCCTCCTGGGCTCCGAGCACCTCGGCGAGGCGGCGGCCTACGACGCGCTGGTCACCGCGCCGTGGCTGTTCGGCGTCGTGTTCGCGGTGGGCGCGGCGTTCGGGACGCGCGCCGGCGAGGGCTGGCGCCAGCGGACCCGCGCCTTCTTCACCCGCAACCCGCCGCTGCTGGCGGTGATCGCCGCGATCGTGGCGCCGGACGCGCTGGCGCCCGACCTCCTGGTGGACGCCTCGCGGATCGCCGTCCTGGCGCTGGTGCCGCTCGGCTTCTTCGCCGTCGGGGTCACGCTGGCCGCCGAGGCCGACGAGGGTGTCCCGGTCTTCCCGCCGCCCCTGGGCCGCGCCGTCGCCCTCGTCCTCGCCCTGCGCCTGGCCGTCGCGCCGGCGCTGCTGTACCTGATGGCGCTCGCCCTGATCGACCTGCCGGGCTCCTACCTGCTGCTCGCCGCGATGCCGTGCGGCGTCAACACGCTCGTGGTGGCGCACGCCTACGGCCTGGACATGCGCATCGCCGCGGGCGCGGTGGCCTGGAGCACGGCGATCGTCGTCGCCATCGCCCTGGTGGCGGATACCGTCGGGTGATGCGCGCGCTCGTCCAGCGGGTGACCCGGGCCTCGGTGGCGGTCGACGGCCAGACCGTGGCGTCGATCGGCCCCGGCCTGCTCGTCCTGCTCGGCGTCCACGGCGAGGACACCGAGGCCACGGCCGACCGGCTGGCCGACAAGGTGCGCGCGCTGCGCGTGTTCGCCGACGCGCAGGGACGGATGAACGAGCCCCTGGGCGACCGCGAGGTCCTGTGCGTGTCCCAGTTCACCCTGTACGGCGACGCGCGGCGCGGGAACCGCCCCTCGTACACCGAGGCGGCCCCGCCCGACCGCGCCGAGCCGCTCTACGAGCGCTTCGCGGAGCGCCTCGGCGCGCGCCGGGGCGTGTTCGGGGCCGCCATGACCGTGGAGCTGGTCAACGACGGCCCCGTCACGCTGCTGCTCGAGCTCTAGGCGCTCGGCTCGGCGGGCGGCGCGGGCGTCTCGACCGGCGGGGTCGACGGAGCGGGCGGCAGCGAGCTGCCCCCGGACGCCTGGGCCTGGACGACCTCGTTGAGGTCGCGCTGGAGCAGGTAGTAGCCGACGGGCGAGAGCAGGATCGTCAGCAGGAAGCCCAGGCCGGGCTCCATGCCGCCCTCCTGGCCGGTCAGCCGCTCGGCGGCCTGCTTGCGCTTCCACGTGTTGTAGAAGGACAGGAACGGCGGGACGATGATGATCCAGCCGACGAGCACGGCCAGCAGGGAGGTGCCGGGGCTGGTGCCCAGCTCCTCGGTGTTGCGAGCCTTGCCCAGCTCGGCCATCTCCTTGTTGATCTTGTAGTACCAGACGATCGCGTAGATCCCGAGCGTCACGAACGGGAGCAGCGCGGGCGCCAGCGGGTTGCGGACCTTCGCGACCTCGTTCGTGCCGGCGATCTGAACTTCTTCAGCCATATGGCGAAATCTCCTCCGTAGCTTGCGAATGGGGGGTCCCCGTGCGCGGGCCGATACTCCCATAGGCTGGGGCCGTCGTGCCACCCACCGACCGCTACGTCCCGCGCTTCTCCGCCGAGCCTCCGCAGGAGGGCCTGCCCTACGGCCGCTGGGCCCACCGGCTGTCGGACCTCTTCTACTCGGCCGGCGCCGAGGTCGAGGGCGATGGCGAGGACCTCGGCGAGCCCGGCGACATCGCCTGGCACCCCGACCGGACCTACGGCGGGCGGACCTACGTGCCCGCCACGGCGCCGACCTCCACCGGGCACGAGCTGTTCGGCTACGTGTCGTTCGTGCCGGCCGGCGAGGACGGGGAGCCCTCGGACTTCGAGGCCACGGCCGACGTGACCTCCGAGACGGCCGATCGCCACCCGGAGTGGAAGATCGACCTGACCGACGAGGCCATCGCGAGCTGGCGCGGCGAGGAGGGCAAGGTGGCGAGCATCGCGCTGGTGTGGGGCCGCCCGCTGGTGGCCGGCGCCGCCATCGCCACGGCCGAGCTGGCCGGCCTGGCCGTCGACCAGTGCGTCCTGGTCGAGGAGCGCTTCACGCTGATCGCCCCCGACGACTACCGCGGCGACCTGCTCGACGTCCGGGTCTTCGACCGCAACGGCCGCGAGCTGGCGTCCGAGTCGCTCTACGAGGACGACGGCGAGGACGCACCGGACGCCGAGGACGGCTGAAGCCGCGGCACCGCGGCCAGCAGCGCCTGCGTGTAGGGGTCCTTGGGGGCCCGGTACAGGGTGTCGGCGTCGGCCAGCTCGACCACCTTGCCGCGGTGCATGACCGCCACGCGGTCGGACATGTGGCGCACCACGGACAGGTCGTGCGAGATCAGGACCAGGGTCAGGCCGAGGTCGCGCTGGAGGTCGCGCAGCAGGTTGAGGATCTGCGCCTGGATCGACACGTCCAGCGCCGAGACCGGCTCGTCGGCCACGATCAGCCGCGGCGCCAGCGCCAGGGCGCGCGCCACGCCGACGCGCTGGCGCTGGCCGCCGGAGAACTCGTGCGGGAAGCGGTTGAGGTGCTCGGGCGCCAGGCCGACGCGCTCCATCAGCTCCTGCACGGCGCGCCGGCGCTCCCCGGACCCGGTGTGCAGGCCGTGCACGGCGAACGGCTCGCCGATCGCCGCCCCCGCGGTCTTGCGCGGGTTCAGCGACGAGTAGGGGTCCTGGAAGATCATCTGCATGTCGCGGCGCAGCGCCTTCAGGCGCCGCCCGCGAGCGGCCGTGATGTCCTCGCCGTCGAAGCTGATCGTCCCCGACGTGGGATCGAGCAAGCGCAGCATCAGCCGCGCCACCGTGCTCTTGCCCGAGCCGGTCTCCCCCACGATCCCCAGCGCCTCGCCGCGGCGCACCTCGAAGGAGACGCCGTCCACCGCGGGCACCGCGCCGAAGTGCCTGACCAGGTCCCGCGCCTCCAGCAGCGGCTCGCTCATGCCACGGGCCCCTGCCGCAGCTCGCGGCGGGTCGGGGCGTCCAGCAGGCACGCGACGGAGTGGCGCGGGTCGCCCGCGACCGGCTCCAGCGGCGGCTCGACGTGGCGGTGGCGTTCGCGGACGTGGGGACAGCGGGGATGGAACCGGCATCCGCCCGGCGGGTGCAGCAGCGACGGCGGCCGGCCCTGGATCGGGACCAGCTCGCGCTCGCGCGGCGCGTCCAGCCGCGGCACGGAGCGCAGCAGGCCCCACGTGTAGGGGTGCTCGGGCGCGGCGAACAGGGTGGCCGCCGGCGCGCGCTCGACGATCTGGCCCGCGTACATCACCGCGACGTCGTCCGCGACCTGCGCCACCACGCCGAGGTCGTGCGTGATCAGGACCACGCCCATCCCCCGCTCGGCGCGCAGCCGCTCCAGCAGCTCGAGGATCTGCGCCTGCACGGTCACGTCCAGCGCCGTGGTGGGCTCGTCGGCGATCAGCAGCCTGGGCTCGTTGGCCAGCGCCATCGCGATCATCACGCGCTGGCGCATCCCGCCGGACAGCTCGTGCGGCCAGGCGTCCACGCGCCGGGCCGGCTCGGGGATGCCCACCTCGCCCAGCAGCTCCACCGCGCGCGCCCGGGCCGCCGCGCGCGTCACGTCCTGATGCACGCGCACGGCCTCGGCGACCTGACGTCCCACGCGGTGCAGCGGGTGCAGCGACGACAGCGGGTCCTGGAAGACCATCGCGACGTCGCGGCCGCGCACGCGCCGCATCTCGTCCGGCGCCAGCGTGAGCAGGTCGCGGCCGTCCAGCCGCGCCTGGCCCGAGACCTGCGCCCCGCGGGCCAGCCCCATCACGCTCAGGGCGGTGACGCTCTTGCCCGATCCCGACTCCCCGACGATCCCCAGCACGCGGCCGGCCTCCACCGAGAAGGACACGCCGCCCACGGCCTCCAGCACGCCGTCCTCGGTCGGGAACGACACGCGCAGCCCCTCGACCTCCAGCAGGGCCATCAGGCGGTCCTCACGCGCGGGTCGACCCAGGCGTAGGCGAGGTCGACGAGCAGGTTGGCGACGACGATGAAGAAGGCGCCGAACAGGACGGTCCCTTGGATCATCGGCAGGTCGGCCTGGCGGATGGCGTCGTAGGCCAGGCGACCGATGCCCGGCACGTTGAACACCGACTCGACGAGGATCGCGCCGCCGAGCAGGATCCCGATGTCCAGCCCCAGGATCGTGACCAGCGGGGTGATCGCCGGCCGCAGCCCGTGGCCGAGCACCACGCGGCGCTCGGGGACGCCCTTGGCGCGGGCCGTGCGGATGTAGTCCTCGGACATCACCTCGAGCAGGTTGGCCCGCAGCAGCCGCGCGTAGAAGGCCGCGAACGAGGCGGCGAGCACGAACCAGGGCATGAGCAGGGACGCGGCCCACGCCGCCGGGTCGTCGGTCAGCGGCCGGTAGGTGTTGGCGCCCTCGAAGATGGGGAAGCGCCCCAGGTCCTTGGAGAACAGGTACAGCGCCACCAGACCGAGCCAGTACACGGGAGCCGAGATCGCCACCAGCGCCGCGCCCATGGCCAGACGGTCCTGCCAGCGGCGACGGCGCAGCGCGGAGATGAGGCCGACGGGCAGCGCCAGCGCGAGCCACACGACGACCGCGCCGGCGGTGAGCGAGATCGTGGCGGGCAGGCGGTCGAGGATCTGGTCGCGGACCGGCGCGTCGCTCGCGTAGGAGAACCCGAGGTCGAAGTGCAGGACGACGCCCTTCATGTAGCGCCAGTACTGCACGTACACGGGCTCGTCGAGCCCGAGGTTCTGCCGGATCTGGGCCAGCAGCTCGGGGGTGGGCTGACGCCCCGCGCGGATCGCCGCCGGGTCGGCCGACGGGAGCGTGTAGAAGATCAGGAAGGTGATCGCGCTGACCGCGAGGAGCAGCGCGACCACCCACAGCAGACGGCGGGCTACGTACCCGGCCACGCCGCGCCTACTTCAGCGACGAGAACGAGAGGTCCCACGCCGCGTTCCAGCGTGCGACGACGCCCTGCACGTCCTTGGACTGGACGAGCGGCACGTCGTCCCAGTACGTGGGCACGGCGGCGGCCGTGGCGGTGACCATGTCGTCGACCTCGCCCCACGCCTTGGCGCGCTGGGCGGGATTCGTCAGGCGCGCGGCGGCGTCCATCTTCGCGTTGATCCTCGGATCGTCGAGCTGAGACCAGTTCGGGCTCTGCTCCGGCGAGATCGTCTTGCCGCTGAACGGCCCGAAGAGCATGGCGTAGCCGTCGTTGAAGTCCGGGAGCCACCCGCCGTTGGCGCAGACGTGGACCTTGCTCGACGGCGTGGCGCAGGCCGCGAGCATCGCCTCCTGGGACAGGTTGCGGAAGTTCACGTCGAACCCGAGCTTGCGCACGTTCTCCAGCACGATCTGCGAGCCCCGGTCGTCGCGGGTCCCGACCATCGAGATCCGCGCGCCCTTGAAGCGCCCGTCGGCGAACCCGGCCTTGCGCAGGTACCCCGCCGCCACCTCGGCGTCGCCGGCCGGCTTGGCCAGGAAGTCGTGCCCCTTGCCCTCCAGGCCGCCGGCGTCCTCGAACCCGGGGATCCCGGGCGGCAGGAAGTGCGTGGCGATCTTGCCGGTGAGGCGCCCGCCGCGCGCGAGCTGCAGCGCGTTGCGGTCGACGACGGCGGCGACCGCCTTGCGCACGTCGGGGTCGTCGAACGGCGCGAGCGCCGTGTTCAGGGTGATGTAGCGGTTGCCCAGCGGCGAGAACGCGATCTGGGCCTTGTGGCGGGTCGCGGCGAGCTTGACGATCGGCGCGGGCACCGTGTCGCCGCTCACCATCCCGCTCCCGTTGATCACCTGGCGACCCGCGACCGTCGGGTTGGCCCCGATGGTCCAGTCCACCCGGTCGACGTAGGCCGGGCGGTAGTCGCCGCTGGCGCTCCCGTTCCAGCTCGGGTTGCGCACGAGCTCGATCTTGCGGCCGGGCACGTAGCCCACGGCCTTGCCCTTGGCGTCGCTGCGGATCATGTACGGGCCCGTCGCAACCTGGTTGAACCCGTAGTCCGACTTCTTCTTCGCGTCGAAGGCCCGCGCGTACTCCTCGGGCACCGGCGCGCTGGCCGGCAGCACCAGCGCGCGGGCGGCGGTCGGGCCGATCGGCGTGCTGAAGCGCATGACCAGAGTGCGGTCGTCGGGGGTCTGGAGCCCCGCCAGGTCGCGGGTCTTCCCCTCGCTGACCGCCTGCGCGCCCTCCAGGTCGCCGAAGTAGGTCCCGACGTACTGGTTGGCGACGCTGGGGAAGAACCCGCGCGTCAGGGCGTACTTGACGTCCCTGGACGTCACCGCGCGGTCGACCGGCGGGCTGAACCTGACGTTGGGCCGAACCTTCACGGTCACCGTCTTGCCGTCGGGCGAGACGACCGGGTGGGCCGAGGCCAGGTCGGGCACCGGCTCGTCCGTGTTGCCGGGCCGGTAGGAGTACAGCGGCCGCTGCGTCGCGTACGTGGCCTGGTAGGTGACCTGGAAGTAGGCCTGTCCCGGGTCGATGCTGTCGACGTCGGCGTTGGAGGTGACCTTCAGCGTGCCGCCCTTCTTCTGGCCCTCCACGGGCTCTCCGGACGCGAAGCCGCCGGAGTCGGCCCCGTCCTCTCCATCTCCGCAGGCGGCGATCGCCCCGGCGAAGACCGCGAAGCCGAGGACGACGAGCGTGCGCGCGAGCATGCGGTTCATGGAGGTGGTTCCTTTCCTGGGGCGGACGGGCATCAGGGGTCTGTCTTTGGGTTCAGGGCATCTTGGAGGCCGTCGCCGACGAGGTTGAAGGCCAGCACGGTCAGGAGGAGGGCCAGCCCGGGGAAGACCATGTACCACCAGGCCGTGTCGAAGATGGGCGCCGCCTCGGCGATCATCTGGCCCCAGCTGGCGGTGGGGGGCTGGACTCCGACTCCGAGGAACGACAGCGCCGCCTCGAAGAGGATGTTGGTCGGAATGATCAGCGTCGTGTAGACGATGATCGGGGCTGCGAGGTTCGGAAGGACCTCGACGCGCATGATGCGCAGGTTCGAGGCCCCAATCGCGCGCGAAGCCTCCACGAACTCGCGCTCTCGCAGCGACAGCACCTGTCCGCGCACGACGCGCGCGAAGTAGGGCCACGACGCGAGGGCGATCACGAAGACCACCGTGGAGATGCCCGGGCGCACGATCCCGCCCAGGCAGCCGTCGCCCAGCGCGCATGCCGAGGCGAGCCCGAGCCCGAGCAGGAGGATCGGGAACGCGAGCAGCACGTCCATCAGCCGCGACAGCACCGTGTCGACCCAGCCGCGGTAGAAGCCGGCCGCCATCCCGATCGCCGTGCCGACCAGGACCGCGATCCCAGTGGAGAGCAGGGCGACCTCGAGCGACACCCGCGCGCCGTAGACGACGCGGCTGAACACGTCGCGGCCCAGCTCGTCGACGCCGAGCAGGTGTGCGGCGCTGGGGCCGGTGGGCGAGCCGAAGTCGTCCAGCGCCTCGGTGGACTGGCGCTCGGGGGGCGGTGCGCCCGCGACGTCCACGACGAGCGGCGCCGCCACGGCCACCACGAACAGCACGCACAGGAAGGCCAGCGCGACCAGGGCGACGCGGTCGTCGCGCAGGCGGCGCCAGAACAGCTGTCGCGCCGAGCGCGCGACGACCTCGCCGGACGACGGGACGCCGCCGGCCTCGAGGGACGGCTCGGTGAGGCTCACGGAGCTCAACGTCCGACCGTTCGACGCCGCGCTCTCCCGTCCTGCCCGCGGCTACCCTCTCCGTCGCGAGCCCCGATAGCTCAGTTGGATAGAGCGACTCCCTCCTAAGGAGTAGGCCCCTGGTTCGAATCCAGGTCGGGGCGCTTGGCTTTCCGGCGCACGATCGCGGTCGGTCTCGGGGTGGCGTGCGCCGCCGGCCTGGGCGCGTGCGGGGACGAGTCGCCGTCCGAGCCCCCGCCCCCCGAGGAGCGCGCCGACCGGACCGGCTCGCTGCCCGCCGGCTGGACCCGCGTGGTCAACCGCCGCGCCGGGTTCTCGCTCGGCATCCCGCCGGGCTGGACGGCGCGCGGCGCACGCGGGGCGACGCTGGTGCGCTCGGGCGACCGGCTGCTGGCCGTCTCCATCGCCGCCGACCG
>DATLOP010000127.1:0-38253 GCA_035536255.1 Solirubrobacteraceae bacterium | reverse complement strand
ATCCCGGGACGTTCGAGCCCTCGGCTTCGGCGGACTCGCGGGAGGTGCGGCGGGTGCTGCGGGCGGAGATCGCGGAGATGGAGCGTGAGCTGGTGCGGCTGGACCGGGGGGCGGAGCTGCCCGAGCGTCCGCGGCCCGCGGCGGGGCGGATCCTGTCCGCGGCCGAGTTGCGCGGGGTCCGCGACACGCTGGCCGAGCGGCTGGCCGAGCTGCGCGACGAGCGCGCCGAGGCGCGGCGCCGGGTGTACGCCGAGCGGGCGGCCGCCCTCTCCACTCCCCCGCGCCGCGCGAGCGCCGGCGTCTGGACGGGCGGCAAGCCCCGCGCCGGCGTGGTCTGGTCCCGCTAGGCGAATCGCCGCACGTTCGGCCCGATATACGGGCTCAACGTGCGGAACCTTGGCGCCTAGGCCTCGGCCTCGGCGGGGTCGCGGCGGGTCTGGCCGTGCGGGGCCAGGCGCACCGGGGCGCCGGACAGGGCGCGCAGGCGCACGTCGCGCCAGGACAGGCCCTCCTTGACCAGCGCCGGCATGCCCATGGCGACGGCGGTGGCGATCTCGACCGCCTGCAGGATGATCCCGTAGCCCAGGGCGTTGGCCGACGAGACGCCGTAGGCGCCGGTCAGCACGGCCACGCACGCGGCCTGGAAGACGCCGAGGTTCGACGGCGTCGCGGGCAGCACGGCGGTGACGTTGACCGCGAACAGGACGGCCGCGGCGGCCCCGATCCCGGCCTGGTGCTCGAGCCCGAGCGCGACCAGCAGGACGTAGCACGACAGCCACTGCACGGCCCAGGCGGACAGCTGGCCGACCGTGGCCAGGGCGCCCTCGCGCGGGCGGCGGAACACCGCCAGGCCGCGCCGGACCTGGCCCAGCGCGCCGCGCGCCTGGCGCAGCCAGGCCTCGACCCGGCGGAACCGGGACGGCTTGCCCGAGCGCAGCAGCGCCGGCGCCGCGAGCACCGCGGCCAGGATGGCGACGGGCGCGACGGCGAAGGCGACCAGCGCGCCCTCGTGGCCCTGGAACAGGCCCACGGTGGCGAACATGACCGTCCCCAGCACGATCAGGGCGACGATGTTCAGCAGCGTCTGCGAGACGAGCGTCCCGAGGACGATCGGCAGGTACTCGCGCGCGCGGCCCAGGCGCCGGGCGACGAACAGCGCGCGCGACGGCTCGCCCAGGCGGGCCGGGAGCGTGGCCGACATGAGCACGCCGATGAACGTCCCCTGCATGGCGTCTCGGCGTTTGACCTGGACGCCGGGCAGCGCGGCGCGCAGGATCTGGTGCCAGCTCAGCGCGCGCAGCACCATCGAGAAGCACATCAGCCCCAGGCCCACGAGGACCCACGTCGGGCTGGACGAGAGCAGCGTGTCGCCGACGTTGTCCAGGCCGATCCGGCGCAGGGCCAGCGCCCCGAGGGCAAGCGCCGCCAGGGCCGCGACGAAGAAGGCCACCTTGCGCAGGGCGGCCAGCCCGGCGCGCGGCGAGCCGGGGGCCGGCGGGGAGGCGGCGGCGAGCGCGCCGGTCGGGCCGCCGGGGAGTCCGGCGCCCGGGCCGGTCGAAGCCGCCGGCTCGCCGGGAAGTCCGGGGCGCTCGGCGGGCTCGAGGCTGGGCAGGCGCCGTGCCCTGACGCGCGGCTCGCCGTCGGCGGACAGCAGGCCGGTGGCCACGGCGACGCGGCGGGCGGGCGTGGCCGGCGCGGGGACGGCCTGGGCCTGCGCGTACACGTCGAGCACCTCGGCGGCCACGCACGGCCAGGCGTAGCGGCCGGCGCCGGCGAAGGCGGCGGCGCTCATGCGCTCGCGGCGCTCGGGCTCCAGCCACAGGTCGCGCAGCGCCTCGGCCAGCTCGGTCGCGTCGCCGCGCGGGACCAGCAGCCCGTCTACGCCGTGGGTCACCACGTCGCGATAGCCGGCGATGTCCGAGGCCACGACCGGCGTGCCGGCCGCGAAGGCCTCGGTCAGGACCATCCCGAAGCTCTCCCCGCCCAGCGACGGGGCGCACAGGACGTCGGCGCCCTCCAGCGCCGCCCGCTTCTCGGCGTCGGACACCTTGCCCAGGACCTCCACCCCGCGCGCGTCGAGCAGCAGCGGCGCGACCTCGTCGCGCGTCGCGCCGACGATCTTCAGCTGCGCCGGCACGTGCTCGCGCACCGCCTCGAAGGCCCGCAGCAGGACCGGCAGGCCCTTGCGCTCGACGGCCTGGCCGACGAAGACGATCCGCAGCCGGTCGCCCGCCGGGGCCAGCGGCCGGGCCTCGGGGACGGTCACGCCGTTGGGGATCACGCGGTAGTGCCCGCCGAAGAAGCGCCGGCCCGTCCACGCCGCCGCCTGCGAGACGGCGATGCGTGCGCTGAGCATGTTCAGCCGCCGCCGCGCGCCCAGCACGTTGGCCACGTTGTTGGTGAGCGCGTTCTCGGAGTAGCAGTGGAACGTCCCCACGACGGGCGCGCGGGTGGAGGCGACGAGGTCCCAGCCCACGATCGGCGCGACCGGCTCGTGCACGTGGACGACGTCGTAGCCGCCGCTGCGCAGCTCGCGGCGCATCGTGGTCACGGCCTGGGGGGTCATGGCCAGGTTGGACACCGCGCCGTTGGCCGGGAACCCGAACGTCCGCCCCAGCGAGACCAGGTGGTCGGGGGCCGGGCGGGCCTGCGGCTCGGCGCCGCGGTGCAGCAGCGCGCCGAAGCGGTCGTCCGGGTCGTAGGGCGCCAGGATCCGGACGTCGTGGCCCCGATCCACGAACTGATCGGCCAGGGCCTCGATGTGGCGCATGACCCCTCCGGGGTATGTCCACGAGTACGGCGACACGAGGGCGATCTTGCTCATGCGACGGGGGCGGGACGGGGTGAGGCGTCCGAGGGCCGGGAGCCGGGCGCGCCCCCCGAGTGTAGGGCACCCGGCCGCCCTTCCGCGAGCGGCGCGCCGTGCAGGTAGGCCGTGACGACGCCCAGCACGAAGGCCGCCACGACGAAGAGCAGCGGACCGGAGTCGTTGGTCAGCGCCCCGGCCACTCCGGCGGCCAGGCCGCCGGCCAGCGCGGCGCGCCACGCCGGGCCCGGAAGCCGGGCGAACAGGCGGTCGCGATAGGCCAGCGCCACCGCCGTCGCGAGCACGGCGAAGCCGAAGACGAAGGGCATCCGCCCGCGGATCAGGGCGTGCCAGGCGAACTCGTAGCGGCGCTGCACCGTCTGCCAGAACGAGACGTCGTCGTGGGCCTCCAGGACGTTGCGCGCGAAGTGGCTCTGGGCGCCGGTGACCATGTCCAGCAGGGCCAGCGCCCCCACGGCCACGACGGGCACGATCAAGAAGACGGCCACGGCTACGCGCGCGCGCACGCGACCGGGCAGCATGAGCAGGGCGGCCACCGCCGCGCCGACGCTGCCCGTGATGACGCCGCCCACGTCCGCGCCCAGCAGGCCGGACCCGATGGCCAGCGCCAGCGCCAGGCCCGAGAGCCCGAACGCCGCGGCGGCGCGCCGCGAGCGCTCGCGCCCGGTCAGCAGGGCGGCCAGGCCGGCGAAGAGGACGATCGGCAGCGTCGGCTCCAGCTCGTTCCCCACGCCGTAGAAGCGCGCGCCCGCGCGGGGGTTGGGACCCAGCATCGACAGGGTCAGCAGGTTCGAGCCGGTGGCCAGGTCGGCCAGGTACACGGCCAGCGTCACCGCGGCCGGGACCATGGGCGCCCGCGGCCAGGCCACCAGGCGGTCGGTCAGCGCGCCGAGCGCGAAGGCCGGGACGGCGACCAGCAGCGCCTCCCCCAGGGCGCTCGCCGGGTCGACGACCCCGGGCACCAGGACGAGCACCGGCACCCACAGGAAGGCCAGCGCGCCGGCGCGCAGCCCGGCCCGTGCGCGCCCGGCCAGCGCGCAGCCGGCGAGGACGATCGCCCACGCCGCGAGCAGGACCTGGAGGGTGCGGATCCGCCGCGGCGCGACGTGGCGGTAGCGGTCGCGCAGGTCGAGCAGGTCGGTCGCCGACACGCGCTTGTCGGGCTCGATGCGCGACCCGGTCACCGTGCCTGGGACCCGCAGGCGCAGATGGCGCAGGATCGTCGGCATCAGGTCGATCCCGGTCACCACGCCGTCGCGCTGGGTGGTGTCCGAGGTCAGGCCGCGCCCGGCGTAGCCGTCGCCCGCCGCCGCGATGGCCAGGAACTGGAGCACGCGCGCGTCGGGCGGCTGCTGCATGACCAGGACCAGCTCGTCGGCCGGTCGCGAGGCGAGCAGCGCGTCGAGGCCGGCGCCGGCGTCCTGGGAGGGCAGCGTCGCCACGACGAGGCGATGGCTCCGGGCCAGCGCGCGCGTGCGCGCGAGCAGCGTCCCCGCGCTGCCGATCGACACCGCGGCCACGCGCCCGGCGCGATCCGCCGCCGCCGCGGCGTCCGCCGTGCGCTGCCCGGCCACGCCCGCGTAGGCCGCGCCGCCGGGGATCGAGGACGCGAGCAGCCCCGGGCGGATCGAGGCGGGGGCGTCGCGCGCGCGGTCCACGGCGGCGTCCCAGCCCGCGATCACGCCGCCCCGCCCCCGCGCCACCAGCCGCAGCCCCTCGGGCAGCGCCGGGCCGTAGGCGGTCGGGGAAACGCGGATCCCCGAGGAGATGTCGAGCAGCGCCTGGTCGTCGCTGTAGTTGCCCTGGGTCGCGGAGACAAGGCCGATGCCCAGGCTGGGCCGATCCTCGAAGGCTTGGAGAAGCGGGGCGACCTGGCCGGGCACGAAGACGAGCAGCGCGCGTGGCGGTGGCGGGGCGGCGTAGCTCGTCGCCGCGGCGGGAGGCGCGAACCCGGCGGCGCAGGCCGCCGCGAACACGGCGACGAGCGCGAGGCGGCGCATCAGGGGGCGAGGACCGGGTCGGCGGCCCGTGCCCCCGCCGGGGGCGGCGACTCGGGCTCGCGCGGCGCCTCGGACAGGACGCGGGCCCGCGTCCCGGCCACCAGGTACGCGGTCACCGTGGCCAGCGCCAGCACCGCGTTGACGAGCAGGATCGGCCCGGAGTCGTTGGTCAGCATCCCGGCCACGCCGGCGGCCAGCCCGCCGATCAGCACGGCGGTCCAGGCGCGGTGCGGCATCCCGCCGTACAGCCACTCGCGGTTGCGCACGGCGAACCAGATGGCCAGGCCGGCCCCGATGAAGTAGGCCGGCGTGCGCCCGCTCTTGAGCACGCGGAAGGCGAGCTCGTAGCGGCGCTCGACCAGCTCCCACAGCTCGCCCGCGCCCTCCGCGCGCCCGAGGTTGCGGCTCAGGTGGTCCGAGCCCGACAGCGCGAGGTCGAGCAGGATCAGCCCTCCGATGGCCGCGAACGGCACGCAGGCGGTGATCGCCAGGGCGCGCTTGGTGATCCCGCCGGGCAGCATCACCAGCGTGGCCACGGCCACGCCCATGCCGACCGTGATGACGCCGCCGACGTCGGCGCCCAGGCGTCCCCACCCCACGATGATCGCCAGCATGAGCCCCGCCACCGCGTAGATCGTGGTCGTGCGCCGCGTGATCGGCCGGCCGGTCATCACCGCGGCCAGCCCGGACAGCAGCAGGATCGGCAGCAGCGGCTCGAGCTCGTTGGAGACGCCGAAGAAGCGCGCGCCGAAGGCCACGCTCGGGCCCAGCGCCGAGTTGGTGAGCAGGGGCCCGCCGAACGCGAGGTCGACGGTGTAGGCGGCGATCCCCACGGCGGCCGGGATCGCCGGGCCGCGCGGCCACGGGACCAGGCGGTCGGTCAGCGCCCCGAGGACGATCGACAGGACCCCGATCAGCGCGGTCTCCTGCAACCGCGTCCCCGGCTCGACGGCCGCGCTGGCCAGCACCGCCGTCGGCCACCACATCAGGCCCAGGGCGCCGATGCGCAGGGCCGGCGCCACCGCGGCGCGCAGCCCCCGGATCGCCCCGAGCAACAGGAACACCACGAGCGCGATCGCGATCACGCCGCGCATCGAGGCCGACTGGCGCCCGCTGCGCACGTCCGACCAGCGCCGGCGCTGGTCCTCCAGGCGCTCGGCGCTCAGGCGCGCGCCGGTCTCGATCGGCTCGCCGCGCGACTTGTCGGGCACGTCGATCCCCAGGTGCTCGAGCACGGTGGGCAGCACGTCGATGGCCGACACCAGGCCGTCGTGGCGCGTGGTCGGCGAGGTGACGCCGCCCGACCCCAGCCCGGCGGCGGCGAACGCCGGCTGCTTGTAGAAGCGCGAGGGCGGCTTGGTCAGCGCGCGGTCGGGCGCGGTCGGCGGGAGGTGGGCGATCAGCAGCAGCTCGCCGGGCGGGCGCTGCGCGATCAGCGCGTCGACCTGCTCCAGGCCGGCCGGCGTCGGCGGGACCGACACCGACACCAGGGCGCGGCGCGCGCTGAGCTGCGTGGCGCGCCGGGCCAGCGTGTCGACCGGGCCCAGCGAGACCGCGGCCACGCGGCCGTCCTCGCCGGCGGCCACGATCGCGGGACGGGTGTCGCCGCCGCTCACGCCCGCGAACCCGGCCCCGCCGGGGATCGACTGGGCCAGCAGCCCGGGGCGCAGGGTGGCCGACACGCGGGCGGCGCGCCGCCGGGTCGGCGCCCAGTTGGCCAGCGTCCGCGTCCGCGGGTCCAGCGTGAGCTTGAGCGGGTCGCGCGGCGTGTACAGCGACAGGGTGTGCCGCGTGCCCTGGGACACGTCGAGCAGCACCTGCTCCTCGCGGTACTCCCCGAGCACCGAGCTCCACAGCCCCAGGGCCAGCCCGGGCCGCGCGCCCAGGGCGCGCAGGAAGCGGTCGCGCGGCTCGTCGGGCTTCTCGGGCCCGGACAGGTCGGCGTTCTGGACCGGGGTGGCGGTCCAGAAGACGACGAGGGCGCGCGGGGTCTCCTGAGCGGCGGCGGTCGCGGGCAGCGCGACGGCGACGGCCAGGAGGGCGAGCGCGCACGCGAACGCGACTCGGCGGGGCCGGAACATCGTCGGGACTATACTTTTCGAGCCCGCCGTGGCCTCTTCCTTCCGGCGGGCATTTCCATGTTTGGACGTCACTTCGTCAAGTACTCGTTCCTCAAGGTGGACCCCGCCTGGCGGCGCCTGGACGGCGAGCGGCGCGCGCGGGACAAGCAGGAGTTCGCGGCCGCCTGCGCCGACTTCGCCGAGGGCCATCTGCTGCGCGCGTTCTCGCTCGTCGGCACGCGCGGCGACGCCGACCTGATGCTGCTCGCGCAGGCGCGCAACCTCGAGCGCATCCACGAGTTCCACGTCGTCCTGGCCCAGAGCGGGCTGGCCAAGTGGTGCGAGACGCCGTACTCCTACCTGGCCATGACCAAGGAGTCCGAGTACTCCGACGAGGCGCGCCTGGAGGTCCGGCCGGCGCACGCCAAGTACCTGTTCGTCTACCCCTTCGTCAAGACGCGCGAGTGGTACGGGCTGCCGGCGGGCGAGCGCCAGCGGATCATGGCCGAGCACATCCGCGTGGGCCGCGAGTTCCCCTCCGTGGACCTCAACACCTCCTACTCCTTCGGCCTCGACGACCAGGAGTTCGTGGTGGCCTTCGAGACCGACGAGCCCGGGGACTTCCTGGACCTCGTGCACAAGCTGCGTGCCACCGAGTCCTCGCGCTACACCAAGCGCGACACCCCCACGTTCACGTGCGTGTCGTGCTCCGTGGAGCGCGCGCTCGGCGCCCTGGACGGCGAGCCCGTGCCGGCGTCGGCGGCGGTGACGGCATGAGCGGGCCGGCCTACGACTTCGACGAGGTCCGCGACGTCACGGTGATCGGCGCCGGGCCGGTCGGCCTGTCCGCCGCCTTCTGGGCCGGGATGCGCGAGGCGACGTCGCGGGTCGTCGACTCGCTGCCCGACCTGGGGGGCCAGCTGACCGCGCTGTACCCGGAGAAGTGGATCTTCGACGTCCCCGGCCATCCCCGCGTGCTGGCCAAGGACCTGGTCGAGCTGATGCGCGAGCAGGCGCTGGACCAGTTCGACGTGCCCGTCCACCTGGAGACGACCGCCGAGCGCATCTCCTGGGAGGACGACCTGGTCGTCCTGCACACCGACCACGGCGACCTGCGCTCGCGCACGGTGGTGATCGCGGGCGGCCACGGCGCGTTCGAGCCCAAGAAGCTGCCGGGCTACGACATGGCCCCGTGGGAGGGTCGCGGCGCCCACTACCTCGTGGGCGAGAAGTCCGAGTTCGCCGGCAAGCGGGTGCTGATCGTGGGCGGCGGCGACTCGGCGTGCGACTGGGTGGTCAACCTGCTCGAAGTGGCCGAGCACGTGTCGCTGGTCCACCGCCGCGAGGGCTTCCGCGCCCACGAGAGCACCGTGGCCCAAGTGATGGACGCGGCGGAGGCAGGGCACATCGACGTGCACCTCCCGTTCCAGATCAAGGCCATCGAGGGCAACGGGCGCATCGAGCGGGTCACGCTCTTCAACTCCGAGGACGAGTCGCAGGAGGTCGAGCTGGAGTGCGACGCCGTGCTGCTCCAGCTGGGGTTCAAGACCGCCCTGGGCCCGCTCAAGGACTGGGGCCTGGAGATCTCCAAGGGCTCGCTGGTCGTGGACCCGGTGATGAAGACCAACCTGGACCGGGTGTGGGCGTGCGGCGACATCACGACGTTCGAAGGCAAGCTCAAGCTCATCGCCACCGGGTACGCCGAGGCGGCGATCGCCGTGTCGCAGGCGATCCACCACATCCGCCCGGACATGAAGATCCAGCCGAAGTACTCGACCAACACCGGGGTGCCCGGGGCGGTCGAGGGCGACCCGACGTCCGCGGCGACTTGAGCCCGCAGGCCCGGCGCTGGCCCGCCCGGCTGGACCGGGCGGTGGCGCACCTGCGCGACGCCGACCCCGTCCTGCGCGAGCTGATCGACTCGGTGGGCGACCTGGGGGCGCGCGGCGGCCGGCGCGGCCTGAGCCCCGACGACCACTACGGGGCGCTGGTGCGCGCGATCATCGGCCAGCAGCTGTCGGCCAAGGTGGCGGCGGTGATGAACGCGCGGCTGCTGGAGCGCTACGACGGGCGCCCGCCGACCCCGGCCGAGGTGCTGGCCGAGGACGCGGAGGAGCTGCGCGCGGCGATCGGGCTGTCCCGGGCCAAGGTGTCGTTCCTGCGCTCGCTGGCCGAGCACGTGGAGGACGGTTCGCTGGAGCTCGAGCGGATGGGCAAGCTCTCCGACGAGGACGTGATCGCCGAGCTGGTGGCGGTCAAGGGCATCGGGGAGTGGACGGCCCACATGTTCCTGATCTTCCACCTCCAGCGCCCCGACGTGCTGCCGGTGGGCGACCTCGGCGTGCGGACCGCGATCCGCGACGCCTACGGGCTCGACGAGCTGCCGGGCCCGACCGAGATGACGCGCATCGCCGAGCCCTGGCGCCCGCACCGCTCCACCGCCGCCCGCTTCCTGTGGCGCTCGCTGGACAACGAGCCGGCCTAGCCGCTGCGCCCGCCCCTACCGGCACTCTCCGGGCAGCTCGGGCGGGGGGTCGTCGTCGCCGCGCACGCTCCACGCCCGCCACAGGGCGTAGGTCGGGACCACGGGCTCGCCCTCGGGGGCGGCCCGGCCGCCCGGGCAGGGGGGGTCCTCGCGCAGCGTGAACTGGAAGGCGATCTCGACCTGGCGGTCGCGGTGCCAGCGGCGCAGCAGGACGTGGAGCTCGCGGCACGCGGCGCGCCGGCGGGCCCCCGTGCGCGAGACCGCGGCGCCCGGGCGCCGGGCGCCGGCGCCGGTCTCGGTGACCCAGATGCGCCGCGGGGCGCAGGGCGTGCGGGCGAGCAGGCCCTTCAGCTCGGCGATCCCGTTGGCGTCGCCCGCGTACTGGTGCTGCGCCCACACGTCCCCCGCGCACAGCACGTCGCGCGGCAGGCGCGTGAGGAACTCGTTGACCGAGGAGATGATCGGCCGGGGCTCGTAGGGGCTGGACGTCTCCCCCAGCACGATCTCCTGCTCGCCGGGGGCCGCGTCCAGGGCGGCGCGCAGGCTCCGGACCAGCGCGGTGTAGGCGGCGGCGCCCACCGCGGGGGAGGCGACGGCGCACTGGCCGCGCTGCGGGGCCAGGAACAGGCCGCTGTTGGGCTCGTTCCACGCGCTCAGGTAGCGCACGTCCACGTCCTCGGCCCGCGCCATGCGCAGGAAGCCGGCCACCAGCGCGCGGTAGGCCGGCAGGGCGTCGGCCCGGGGGGCGCGCGCGTTGACGTTGGGCCGCGGCGGCTCGCAGCCCAGGGGCGGCTGGGCCGCCCACGCGGGCGTCGAGAAGAAGGTCACGACGGGCTCCGCTCCCACCGCGCGCACGGCGCGCAGCTGCGCGCGCGCCCCGAAGCCGCCGGTGCCGGCGACGTCCCAGTCCGGCCGCGCCCCCGCCGCCGGCTGCACGGCCGACCACAGGACGTAGACCCGGGCGTAGCGCGGCCGCAGCGCGCGGCCGCGCGGACCGGTCAGCGTGGCCGGGTCGAACTCGGTCAGGCCCGTGGCCAGGAAGATCCGGTCCGGCGACTCGTCGCCGCCGCAGCCGGCGAGGACCGCGAGGAGGGTCGCCACCAGGACGGCGGGGACCGGGTGAAGCGAGGCGCGCCGCTTCGCGGACGCGCGCCGGGCGGTCAGACCGCCGAGACCTCTTCCTCGTCGCGGACGCGGAAGGACGAGCCGCAGCCGCAGGAGGCGATGACGTTGGGGTTGTTGACCTGGAAGCCCGCGCCCTGGAGGCCGTCGACGTAGTCCACGACGGCGCCGGTCACGTAGGCCAGGCTCTGCTGGTCCACCAGGAGCTTGATCCCGTGGTCCTCGAAGACCGTGTCCTCGTCGCGCCGGACGTCGAAGGCCAGGGCGTACTGGAAGCCCGAGCACCCGCCGCCGCGCACGCCGACGCGCAGGCCCGCCGTCTCGACGGGCGACTGCTGCGAGGCCAGGAACTCGTGGACCTTCTCGGCGCCCTTGTCGGTGAGAGTGATCATCGCTTCAGGAAGTGTAGCGACCGGTTCCCACGTCGCTACCCTTGTGCGGGAATGCCCACGGCAGAGGACCTGAAGCAGCGGATCGAGGCGTCCATACCCGGCTCCGAGGCCGTAGTAGTTGACCTGAACGGCGGCGGCGACCACTTCCAGGCCACCGTGACCTCAGACGCCTTCGCCGGCCGCAGCCGCCTCGAGCAGCACCGCCTGGTCTACGACGTCTTCGGCGACGAGGTCGGCGGGCCCATCCACGCACTCTCCATCACGACGAGGACCTCCACATGAGCGAGACCCAGACCAATCCGATCCGCGACGCCATCCAGCAGGCGATCGACGAGCACCCCGTCATCCTCTTCATGAAGGGCACCCCGGACGCCCCGGCCTGCGGGTTCTCCGCCCGCACGTCGGCCGCGCTCCAGGACCTCGAGGCGCCGTTCGCGGCCGTCGACGTGCTGCCCGACCCGCGCATCCGCCAGGAGCTGTCGGCGATCTCGAACTGGCCGACGATCCCCCAGCTGTTCGTCAAGGGCGAGCTGGTCGGCGGCGCCGACATCGTGGCCGAGATGTACGCGTCGGGCGAGCTGGCCGAGGCGCTGGGCGTGGAGCAGCCGGAGACGGCGGAGGTTCCGGAGGGCGAGACCCCCGCCGCGCCGCCGCTGGGCATCGAGAACCGCCTGAGCTGAGTCGCCGCGGCGCGCGATGCGCCAACATGAAGGGCCATGCTCCGTCGCGCGCTCACGCTGACCGGGATCCTGCTCGGGATCGCCGCGCCCGCCCAGGCCGAGCCGATCCCCGAGCGGCCCACGTCGAACCAGGTCCCCGAGTACCTGGGTGGCGTCTGGACCCCGCAGCCGCTGTCGCTGCTCGACGCGCCGACGCCGCCGCGCCACCCGTTCATGGCGCCCAACGACCGCTCCAACCTCCACGACGACGCCTACCAGACCGACACCACGAACTGGCAGGGGCCGCTGGGGCGCGAGATGGAGCGGACATCGCTCTCGACGGCCGGCGGCGGGGTGTGCGGCTCGATCACCTTCGACTCGCGCGACCGGCTGGTGACGATCTGCGTGGGCGCGGCGCGTCCCACCCTGCGCCTGCTGACGCCGAGGACCCTGGAGCCCCTGGCCAGCATGGACCTGCCCCCGCGCCAGAGCGTCCCGGCCAACATCTTCCAGGACTTCACGGGCGGCGGCTACTTCTACCTCGACGAGCGCGACCGGGCCGTCATCCCCACGACGACGCGCCACATCTACGTCGTGTCGCAGACGCCCCAGCCGGGGTTCCACCTGGAGCGCGACTACGACGTCTCGGGCACGATGTCCGCGGACGACAAGATCATCTCCGCGCTGCCCGACTGGTCCGGGCGCATCTGGTACGCCTCGATCAACGGCGTCGTCGGCGTGCTCGACCCGCGGACCGGCGCCGCGAAGGTGCTCGACACCAAGGAGCCGATCGGCAACTCGCACGCCGTAGGCGAGGACGGCGGCGTGTACATCGTCACCGACGGCGCCCTGTACCGCTTCGACGCCGACGCGGCCGGGGCGCCCAAGGTCACGTGGCGTCAGCCCTATCCCAACACCGGCCAGATGAAGCCCGGGCAGACGCAGCACGGGTCCGGCGTGACGCCGACGCTGATGGGCAGCGAGTTCGTGGCCATCACCGACAACGCCGACCCGATGAACGTGGTCGTCTACCGCCGGGCACGGACGGTCAGCGGCTCGCGCCACGTGTGCTCGGTCCCGGTGTTCCAGCGGGGCGCCAGCGCCACCGACAACTCGCTGATCGGCACGGCCACCTCGCTGGTCGTGGAGAACAACTACGGCTACACCGGCCCGACCTCGACGTCGGGCAACAACGCCACCGCGCCGGGGATCGAGCGCGTCGACATCAATCCCGACGGGCGCGGCTGCCGCAAGGTGTGGACGTCGAGCGAGCGCTCGCCGAGCGTCGTGCCCAAGCTCTCGCTGGAGAACGGGCTCGTCTACGTGTACACCAAGGAACCCGACCCGCGCGGCGACGACCCCTGGTACCTGACCGCGCTGGACTTCCGCTCGGGCCGGACCGTGTGGAAGCGCCTGGCCGGCAAGGGCCTGGGCTTCAACAACAACTACGCGCCGGTCACGCTGGGCCCGGACGGGACGGCCTACGTCGGGGTGCTCGGCGGTCTGGTCTCCCTGCGCGACCGGGTGGCGCCGCCCCGCGTGATGCGCCCGGCGGGCACGACGGGGCGGGGTGCGCCGCGCCTGCTGCTGGGGATCTACGGGCTGCACCTGCGCAACCGGCCCGGGCGCGCCTGCGCGCCGCGGGCCGTGCGGGCGCTGGTGGCCGGGCGCGACAAGCTCAACGTGGCGCGGACGACGTTCTTCTTCGGCCCGCGGCTCGGCCTGCGCCGGGTGCGCCGCGACACGGTCGCCCCGTTCGACCTGCGGCTGCCCGACCGGCGCATCGAGCCGCGGCGGTTCTTCCGCGTCAGCGCCCAGGTGACGTTCCGGGACGGCCGGCGGATGACGCTTACGCGGACGTTCCGCGGCTGCTGACGTACTCGACGATCCGCTTGGAGTCGCAGATCGCCTCGTCGCCCTCGACGAGCAGCGGGACGTGGCGCTGCCCGCTGAGCTCCTGCACGTCGTCGCGGTCGCGCTTTCGCAGCGCCACCCGCACCGTCTCGTGCTCGATCCCCGCCTTGCGCAGCGTGCGCTCCACCCGTCCGCACGGGCACAGCCAGTTCGTCGGCGTCTGACAGCGGTACAGGGTGGCCACGCCGCGGGAGCTTAGACGGGCATAGGATGGCTCGGGCATGTCCTCCGTCGCGGTCGTCTCGGACACCACGCACTACATCCCCGCCGGCCACGCGGAGGCGATCGACCTCCGGCAGGTCAGCCTGTACGTCCACTGGCAGGGGCGCGACGACCGTGAGTCCGACCTCCCCGACTTCAACGCCTACTACGACCACCTGCGCTCGGCCCCCGACCTGCCCACGACGTCGCAGCCCTCGGTCGGGGACTTCCTGGCCTGCTACGAGAAGCTGCTGGACGCCGGGCACGACATCGTGTCGATCCACCTGTCCGCGGGGGTCTCGGGCACCTACGACTCGGCGCTGGCCGCCAAGGCCCAGCTGGACGAGCAGGGTCGCGGGGACTGCATCGAGGTCATGGACTCGGCCACGGCGTGCGGCGGGCTGGGGCTGATGGTGCTCGCCGCCTCCGCGCAGGCCCGCGCGGGCGGCGACGTCGAGGCGGTCGTGCGCCGCGCCCGGGGCGCCCGCGAGCAGCTGAAGATGTGGTTCTGCGTCGACACGCTGGAGTTCCTGCGCCGTGGCGGGCGGATCGGCGCGGCCGGCGCGTGGCTGGGCACGACGCTGCGGATCAAGCCGATCCTCGCCCTGGAGGCCGAGATCACCCCCGTCGAGCGGGTCCGCACGTCGAAGCGCGCCTTCGAGCGGATGGTCGACTACCTGCGCAGCTGCCACGACGACGGGGCCGACGCCTGGGTCGTCCAGCACATCCAGGCGCGCGACGCGGCCGAGCGCCTGGTCGAGCGCGGGCGCGAGATCTTCGGGTCCGAGCCGACGTTCGTCTCGGAGATCGGGCCCGTCATCGGCACGCACGCCGGACCCGGTCTGATCGGGGTCGGCGGGGTGCCCGCGGAGTTCCTGCGCTGAGCGCTGCGGGCTAGCGGCGGCGGCGGCGCGCCGCGCCCATCGCGGCGATCCCGCCGCCGAGCATGAACCCGGCCACGGCGGCGGTGGCCAGCGCGGCGGTGCGGTGGCGGCGCAGGTGGCCGCGCCAGTCGGTGAGCTGCGTGACCTCGCCGCGCAGCCGCTCGACCGCCACCGCCAGCTCGGCGCGGTTGGTCTCGATCGAGGCGCGGATCTCGGCGGGGGACCGCTCGGGCATCAGCTGTGGACCACTACTCCTTCTCCGCCTCGTGCCGGGCGGCGACGGCCTCGATCTGGCCGCCGGGCTCGCCGGTCAGCGTGGCGCGGATGCGCTGCGCCTCGTCGATCGCCATGTCCGGCGTGGGCGGCGCGCCACCCTTGAACCAGCGCACGGCGAGGAAGGCGGCGAGGCCGGCGAACAGGAACAGCAGGCCGGCCACGACGAAGAAGCCCCAGTAGATGTCGTCGAAGACCAGCGCGAACAGCAGCCAGGCGAGGCCGTGGAGGAGGACCGACAGTCCGAAGATGGCGAACACGCCGGCCGCGGTGCCGACCACCGCCCCGCGCACGAGCTTGTTGACCTTCTCGGCGACCTCGGCCTTGGCGAGCTCGATCTCCTCGCGGACGAGCAGCGTTGCGCGCTCGGATATCTCCTGGACCGCCGCGGCGATCTGGGGCGAGCCGTCGCCGGAGTTGCGGGGGTCAGCGGCCAAGGCGGCGGAAGATCAGGGCCAGCAGCAGGCCACCGGCGAACGCCGCGCCGATGAGGACCTCGGGGCGCGGCCCCTCGGACGGCGCGTCGACGAACGGCGGCGAGAACGGGGACTCCTGGAAGGACGGCGACCCGTTGTCCGACGCGCCCGGCGCCTCGACGGCGGGCGACTTGTCGGCGGGCTCGGGCTCGGGCGGAGCGGGCTCGGGCGGCGCGAATCCGGCGGAGGCGGGCTCGGCGGGCGCCGGCTCGTCGACGGCCGGAGACTTGTCGGCGGCGCCGGCCTCCTCGGGGCCGGCCTCGGCGGCCACGGCCTCGGGCGGGGCCGGGTCGGCCTGGGGCTCCTCCTGGCCGGGGAGCGGCAGGGGCAGCGCGGAGCGCTCGGTGGTGTCCTGGAGCCGCGGGGGCTCGGGGTCTTCGGGCGGCCGGCTCACTCGGGCGGGTCTTCCCCGTACATGCGATGCCAAATCAGGGTGGCGGCGCGCTGGGTGGCGATGCTGGCCAGGGCCCCGAGGCCGGCGAGCAGACCCGACCAGACGAGGCGCTTGACGAGGTCGTTGTCCATCGCGGGTGAGTCTATTCCGCGGCGGAGGCGCTCGCGTCCAGCCCGCCGCACACCGTCTCGACCACGAAGCGCTTGGCCTGCTCGTAGTCCTGCGCTTCGCGCGGCAGCAGGTCGAAGATCCACGCCGTGAGCACCTGCTCCATCGCCCCGTAGAAGGCCAGCGCGGCGTACTCCGGCGTCACGTCGGACTTGAACGTCCCCTCCGACTGTGCCTGGCCGACGATCCGGGCGATCCCGTCGTAGGCCTCGCGGATCTTCGGTAGGTGGGTGCGCCCGAACGAGTTGGCCGCCCGGGTGACCTCGACGATGATCACCTGCATCAGCTCGGGGTCGTGGCGGTAGGAGTCGACGATGAACGAGGCGATCTGGTCCAGGCGCTCGCGCGGGTGCAGCCCCTCGCGGCCCGCCACCTCCTCGATCACCGAGATCAGCACGTCCCAGCGCTCGAGGAACAGGGTGTCGAGGATCTCCTCCTTGGACGAGAAGTAGTGGTAGACGAGCCCGTAGGCCACGCCGGCCTCGTCGGCGATGTCCGAGACGCGGCACTGGTGGAAGCCCTGGCGCGCGAACACGCGCACGGCGGCGTCCAGGATGAGGCGGCGCTTGTCGGCGGCGGCCTGGGCGCGGGCGGTGCTGGCCATCAGACCCGGACCCCTCCGCCGTAGACGTCGTCACGGCGGTGCTCGAGCAGCGGGAACTCGGCGCGGATTTGGTCCTGGCGCGCGAAATCGAGGTCAGCGGCGACCACGGCCTCGGCGTCGCCCGGGCCCTCGGCCAGGATCGTGCCCCACGGGTCGACGATCATCGAGCGCCCGCCCGAGCGCTTGCCCGGCCCGTGCTCGCCCACCTGGTTGGCGGCCACCACGAAGACCTGGTTCTCGATCGCCCGCGTGCGCAGCACCGGCTCCCAGTGGTCGCGCGTCGTGGGCTCGGTGAAGGCCGCCGGCACGGCGATCACGCGCACGCCGCGCCGGCCCAGCTCGCGGAAGAGCTCGGGGAAGCGCACGTCGTAGCAAACGGTCAGGCCCAGGCCGGTGCCGTCGGCCAGATGGGAGTCCACGATCTCCTCGCCCGGCGACTCGGAGTCGGACTCGCGGTAGCTCGTCCCCTCCACCTCGACGTCGAACAGGTGCAGCTTGCGATAGGCGGCCCGCACCTCTCCGCCGGGATCGACGTGAACGGAGGTGTTGTGGTTGACGTCGCCGGCGCGCTCGGTGATCGAGCCGGCCACCAGGTCGATGCGCAGCTCGCGGGCCAGCGCCCGGGCCCACCCGGTCGCGGGACCGTCCAGCGGCTCGGCGCCCGCCGCCATCGCCTCGCTCTCGCCCAGGCGGTTCCACTTCTCGGGCAGGACCACGAGCCCGGCGCCGTCCGCGACGGCCTCGCGCACCAGCGCCTCGGCGCGCTCCCGGTTGCGCTCGAAGTCCTCCGTGGAATTCAGTTGGATCGCGGCCGCTCGCAGCATCGCCCCTCCCGATTGACCAGTCGGTCAACGCCTCTGCGTCAGAATACCGGGCGACCCCATGGAAGCCTCGACCCTCCCCTGGCGCGGCGTCGCGCCCGATCGGCCCTCGGCGGTGGTCGTTCCGCCGGCCCGCCTGGCCCTGTTCCGCGCCGGCCGGATGCTCAAGCGCTGGCGCTACGTCGGCCTCTACGGGCCCGAGGTGATGCTGTGCGCGGGCTCGGCGCGCGTCGGCCCGACGCGGCAGGTGTGGTGGGCGGTGTGGGATCGCACCGAGCGCCGGCTGCGCGAGCGCACGCGGATGCTGGCGGGCCGCGGGGCGGTGGACGTCGAGGCGCCCGGCCGCCTGCGGGTGCGCGACGGCGACGTCGAGATCGACCTCGAGCTGGACGAGGGCCCGGGCGTGGAGACCGTCACCCCGGCGGGCCGCGCCTGGATCTGGACGCGCAAGCAGGGCCACGTCCCGGCGCGGGGCGCGGTGCGCCTGGACGGCCGCGAGCTGGTCCTCGACGGTTGCGCCTTCGTGGACGAGAGCGCGGGCTACCACGACCGCGTCACGTCATGGCGCTGGTGCGCCGGGACCGGCGTGGCGGCGGACGGCGCGCCGGTGGCCTGGAACCTGGCCGAGGGCATCCACGACTCGCCGGCCGCGTCGGAGCGCACGGTGTGGGTCGACGGCGAGCCCCGCGAGATCGGCCCCGTCCGCTTCACCCCCGACCTGTCCGCCGTGGCCTTCGCCGAGGGCGGCGAGCTGCGCTGCGCCGCCGAGGCCACGCGCGAGCGCGACGACAACCTCCTCGTCTTCCGCTCCCGCTACGCCCAGCCCTTCGGCACCTTCTCCGGCACGCTGCCCGGGGGAATCGAGCTGGCCGAGGGTTACGGGGTCATGGAGCGCCACGACGTGCGCTGGTAGTGAGGCGTTTAGCCGAATCGATGATCCGAGCGACGGGTCCTGGCTACTCCGCTTCATCACGGAGCGCGCGTTCCGCGGGACCCATAAAGGCATGACACGGGGGACCGTCGAACTCGTCGACCAAGTCGGTCAAGAGCTGGCGCATGGTGGTGGTCTCGGTCTCGCTGTCGTCCAGCACGAAGCGGGAGTCGGGGTCAGCCCTGAACTCCACGACGAGAACCCGGACGCTGTGTCGCGCTTGCGTGGCCTCCGGCGCGCGAAGGCGGAGCGGCCGAGCCGGGTCCAGGCACGTCGACCCTAGGTAGCCCACAGCCGCAGTGACGTGATCCCTGACCGGAGGATGGTCGCTGCAGCCCATCGTAAACGCCGCGACGACGCTTATGGCCGCCACCGCGGCCAACCTGGCCCGGCGAGCGATCCCTCTCCCGCCGGGATGCCGCGCTAAGCAGGCCATCTGTGCAAGAGGCCGCGGCTCCTGTGGACTTGGGCGCGGAAACGACAGTCATAGGCAAGCCTACGCTGAGCCCCGCGCCTGCCTCTCCACCATCGGCCGACGTTTCGGCCGGTCGCGTTGTTGTGCTGATCGATCTTCGTATCGTCGCCGGATTCGCCGCTCTCATGCCGATTTGTTATTCCTGTAGCCGTAGCGCTACCGAATGCCATTGTCATCAGCCCGCTCCACGCGCAGTGACGAAATGCGTTGCGGTGACGGTCGTAAGCCCTGCTCAGACCGCCGTAGAAGCGGCGTAGATGGCGCCCAACGATGACGCGGTAGTAGTGCGCGCGCGCGCAAGTGGAGCCGTGTGTCAGGCACCAAGCTATCTCGTCGCGGTTCATCCCCCCCGGGTATTGGCCCGTGAGATCAAACTGATTCTGGGGATCCTGGTTGACGTAGTCGTAATCGTTGGCCGAGCCGCCCGAGACTGGGTCCACCTGAAGGAAGCGGCCAATGCGTGGCTCGTACACCCTTTGCCCCATGAGTACCACGCCCGTCGGCTGGGAGGTGGCGCGGCGCTTGGCGCCAACCCAACCATAGCGCGCCGGTGCGGTTCCAGGCTCCGGAGTGCCAAACTCGTCGTACCGCGCCGTCGTGAGGAGCGTCGGGAAGTTACTGTCGGGGCTCGCGGTGGCGATGATGTCGCCATGCAGGTTGGGCAGTTGGATAGCTACCCCGCTGACGCTGTCCTGGATGGCCATCAGTCCGCCGGCGATCCCCGCGACGTTCCGTGTCCACCGTGCTCCGACGCGATCTTCTACGGTCCACACCGGACTGTCGCTGTCGTCCGCATAATGGTGCAAGCGGGTTGCCGCATCAGTGCCCGCCGTCGTTTCCTTCCGCACCCGTCGCAGCGGGTCAAGGTCGTAGCGCTGCTCAACGGTGGAGGGGTCGGTGTCGAGCTTGTGGACGCGGTCGTCGGCGTAGTACTGGTTGGTCGCGCCGGACGTCGGTGAGTCGCCGGCGGGGACCGTAGTAATTCGGCCGAAGGCGTCGTACTCGTAGCCCGGGTCGATCAGGCGGTCCGCGGCGTCGTAGGTGTGCAGCGTGACCGCGCCGGTCGTCGTCGTGTTGCACGTGCCGTCGAGATTCGGCGAGCGGCGTTCGCTGCGGATGCGGTTGCTGTCGGCGTCGTAGGCGTAGTCGCGCACGGTGCACTGCCCGCCCGACGGGGTGTCCTTGACGCGCGTCAGGCGTCCGACCTGGTCGTAGGTGTAGTCGCGGTCGGCCAGGGTGCTTCGCTCCTCGACCCACTCGCCGTGGATCGAGCTGGTCACCTGGTCGTCGTACCAGGTGCAGCTCACGCCGCAGTTCGCGCTCTTGTCGTAGCGCAGGCGGGTGGGATCGCCGCTGGCGTCGTACGTCGTTGCCGCGGTGATGCCGTTCGGCAGCGTCTGGGTCGTCGGCTTGCCGTCGGCGTCGTACGCCGCCGTGATCGTCCCCAGCGCGCTGTCCTGGAGCGTGACGAGGTCGCCGGTGGTGGCGTCGTATGCCCGGGTCTGCGTGCCCTTGCCGTCGTTCGTGGTGGTCACGCGGCCGAGCAGGTCGTACCCGGTGGTCGAGGTGTTGTAGTCCGCGTCGGCGTAGCTGACCACGCGCCCGATGCTGTCGTGCGCGCGCTCGACGCTTCGCGTCACGCCCGCCTCGGTCGTCCGCGTCGAGGTCAGCAGCCCGGTCGTGTCGTCGTAGTCGAGCTCGACCGCGGGCAAAGGCGTGCCGACGCTGGAGTCGACCGCCTCCCCCGTCCCGCGGCCGGCGGCGTCGTAGGTCGTCGTCGTCGTCCGGGTGGAGCTTCCGGACTGGTCGGTCTTCGTGACCACCTGGTTGAGGCGATTGTAGGTGTAGGTGCTCGTGGGAATCTCCGGCTTGCCCGGGATCCCCGGCTGGGCGGCCGGACGGGTCTTGCACGGCAGGCTCGCCCACTGCGGCTTGCCGGCGCACGCAGCGTCGTCAAGATTCGCACCCGCCGTGTAGTAGATCGTCTTCGTGGAATGCGCCGTTCCGCCGGTCGGCCCCGCCGGCTGGCGGGTCTCCGTCGTCAGGCCGGCGGAGTTGTAGAGCGTGGTGGTCTTGAGATTGAGCCCGCCGGTCACGGCATCCCGCGTCTGCGACGTCGGCTTGCGCAGCGTCCAGTCGTAGGTCTGCTTGGCGACCCGGGAGTCCACGTCGGTCCCGTTCGCGAGGCGTGCGGAGACCGTGGTGGTGGTCGGCAGATGGAACGTGCTGCTCGGCGCCCCCTCGTCGTAGGCGATGCTGCTGTGCGCCCGCGCCGAGACCACGCTACCGCTCGACAGCTTCACGTCATGGGCCGGTCCGAACTCGTCCAGCAGCTCGAGTCCGTCCGCGCTGTAGGTGCGGCGGGTGTCCAGCTGCGTGGCCGACCCCTGGCCGGCCAGTACGCGCCGCCGGTTCTCCGCCGTCAGCTCGCGCGTCACGTTGTCGTGGACGTCGTACTCGCTCGTCGTGATCCGTCCGCCCGGACTGGCGACGTTGACCTCACGGCCGTTGGCGTCGAGGTAGTGGATGTCGGCCTTCGGGTAGCTCGAGCTCGCGGGAGGGTTGGCCGGGACGTGATCGGGCGCGAAGATCGCCGTGGCGGTCACCGGCGCCGCCCCCGCGCTCTGTCCCCAGCTCGCAACGTTCGATGCCCCCATGGCGTACGGGGCGCCAGCGCCGGTGATCGGAACACCGAACGCGACGGTCGTCGTCGCCATCCCCTGCGGCGTGGACCGGCTCGCGCTCTTCAGCCGCCAGGTGTTCTGGGGATCGCTCGTGATCGTTGCGTACGCCAGTGTCCAGGTCGTCTGACCGGGCGGCGTGACCGCCGTGAGTCGGTTGTTGCCGTCCGCCCCGCCGTCGTAGTCGTACGTCGTCTTCAACGCCGGAGAGACTCGCGGGTCCCAGGCAGCGCGAAGAAGCCCGTTGGCGTCGTACTCGTATTGAGCGACCGTGTTCGTAGCCACAGCACCGGTCGCGGGATCGAACGCGGTGAAGCGGACCTGGCGCAGCCGATCCGTGTAGTCGCCCCACTGGCCCGATGTAAGTCCCGTCGCCGTCGTCGAAGACGCGTAGACGAGCTCGAGAGAACGGCAGCCCGCCGGAAGCGAGGTCGCCGTACACGTCACCCCCGCCGGCGCGGGCGCGATGGCCCGCGTCGGGCGGTTGACTCCGTTGACGGTCTGGTAGATGACGGTGGTCACGCCGGCTCCCGCGGCGGGCTGCCTGATCTCCGTGGGCAGGTACACGAACCGTCCCGCGACCGCGGTGTCGGCGGCGCGCGCGGCGAATGTCGTCGAGTTGCCGCCGATGTCGCTCAGGACGAAGGACGGTCCCGCGGCGGTGGTCAGCTTCAGGTCCGGGTAGCCGGTCGGCGCCGCATACGCCGAGCCCGTCTTTGCGAAGGCGAGCTCCAACCCCTCCGCGTCGGTCACGACCACCCGGCCGTCGGGCTCCTCGGTCAACTTGGCGTATCCCGACCCGGCTGCGTCCACCGGCAGGCTGGCCGTCCAACCGGGGCCGAGGATCCCGTTCTTGCGGTCGGCCGGGCGGTAGGAGTTGTAGCTGCGCGAGAAGCTCAGGTCCGAGGCGAAGCTGTCGATCGAGACGTCGTCCGCGCTATGCGTGAAGACGCCGGTTCGCAGACTGACCGACCCAGGGCCGACCTCCGCGCTGGCTGCGCGTCGCAGCTGGAACTTGATCGGCGGCGAGGTGCGGATGTGGTTGGCCGCCGTGGGCGACCCTGCGACCCACAGCCGATCCTTGGCGACAACCGTCACCTCGTGTTCGCCTTCGGCGAAGCCGGCGCCGTCGAAGTCGTAGGTGAATGGGTCCGGCTTGCAGTTGTCCGGTTGCGTGCAGCTGTCGGCCGTGACGGTCTTCCTGGTCACCCCGTCGACCTTGACCTCGACTGACTTCACGCCCGCGCGTGCCGTGGCGCCCGATCCGACGCCGTCGGTCACGTCCACATGGAGGGAGTAGGGGCCCTCCGGGACCGATTGATTCGCCGCGTCCTGCAGGCTCCCGGACGTGCTGATCGTCGGGGGGCTGCGGTCGATCTTGATCGGCCAGGTGTTTTGCGTCTCGGGCGACCAGTTGCGGAAGTTCGGATACTCCTCCGGGACGTAAGGGGGTTCCCAGTCGCCAGCCCTGACCCCCATCGTGCTGACGCCTTCGGGAAAGCTGGCTGTGTCGTAGTTGAAGTCGGTCGAGCGGTCTGGCGCGCAGCGTTGCGGTCGTGGCCGGTCGCACGCGAAGCCCGGCTCTTGCAGGGTGGCGCCTGAGCGGCTCAGGCGGATGCGTTGCACACCGAAGCCCGAATCGTTGGCGCTGGCGGTGACGGAGGCCGAGGCGTTGTCCACCCACTGCGTGGGCGCGTTCTGGCCGGAGAGCGTGACGGTCGGCGCCGTCTCATCGCTGATGGCGATCCTGGTGCCGCCCGCCCAGACGTAGGGCCACGCGCCCCACAGCGTCTGGTTCTTGAACAGCATGAGACGAGCTTGGGTGCCTTGGGCCGCCGCGGGCCCGGTGGGACGCCCGTTGGCGTCGAGTCCTTCGAATGAGGCGCAGGGGGCGTTGCGGCTCAGGCACTGCGTCCAGTGGAAGTGCCCGTAGGACCACCACCACATGGCTGCGCGGTCGTGCCAGCCGAAGTGGGTCGCGTTTGAGTCATAGCCGTGAAAGCCCTCCCACCAGTACTGGTTTGCGACGCCCACTTCGACGGTGGTGTAGGTCGAGTCGTGGACGGTGTAGCTCTCATAGCGATAGATGAAGCTGTGCCCGGGCGCCGCGAAGTTCCAATAGCCGTAGTTGCCCGCGGCCGCGCCCTGGCTCTGAAACACGTAGAGCCCGCGGCCCTGGGGCCCATCGCCAGAGGCGCCGATCGAATTGTACGGGTCGTACTCGATGTACTGCCACCCGTCCATGTCGAGCCCACCGTCCCAGTGCCAATACATCTGGTTCTCGGTGTAATACGGATCGACGAGCACCGGGTAGGCCACGTCTCGCCCGGCGTGATCGACCTTCATCACCAGCTCGCGCCCCTCCAAGCGATAGTCCACAGCGACCCGATGGCGATCGGCGTCCCAGGCGACCGGGGCGCTGACGCGAGCCATCATCCGCTCACCCACCATGACCTCCACGCCGTGAAACGGCGCGTCTCCCCGTCGCAGGCGCGCCCCGTCCGGAATGTCCAAACGCACCCGGTGCGTCTCGGGGCTGGCGGCCGACCGCAGCTGCAACGAGATCTCCACACCATCGGGCACCGCCTCCACGATGACGTCGGTGTCGCTGCCATCACCGCTGCCCACGTTGGGATAGAACAGCTTGCCGGCACTCAGCACCGCCTCATCGTCGGACGCCGCGTCCGGCAAGATCGCGACCCCAGAGCGCGTCAGACGCACCCCGGCCGCCAGGCGCTGGGGCAGCCGGACATCCGTCAACGGAACAACCGGAGAGAACCACTCGCCCTCCCGCCGCAACCCCAGGTCCACAGGCTTCTTCTCACCCCCAGCCGTTGCCACCCTGAGCGGCAACGTCGACTCGACCACCCCTCTGCGGCCGTGACCATGGTCCACCGCCGCGCTGAAGTCGCCGACGTAGCCCACCAGCCGCTCACCGGGCCGAAGCTCCAGGCCACGATGGGCGCGATCCTGCGCGAGCGAGGGGAACTTGCGCTTGGCCACGGCGATCGCCTCGCCCGCGGACAGGCCGCTGAAAGCAGTGCGCGAACGCGCACGGTCGGCTCTTGCCTCCGGCGACTGGCGACGGCGCTCCTCGGCCTCGCGCTGCTCGCGCGCTACCCGCACTGACTCCTCGGCCGCCAAGGCATCGACGCCGGCCGGCCGCGAACCGGAGTCGCGATCGGAACCGCTTGCGCTGGCCCATGTGCTGAATGCACCCAGCACGAGCAGCGCGGAGGCGACACGCGCCAGCGCGAAGCGCCACAGCCGGACCGTCGTGACTCGCATCTGCGCGCTGCCCGAATCCATTCGCGGCCTTTCCCTTTTGCGTCCCGCACGCTTATCGCGCAGACAGTGTTGAGCAACCTAGACCCATCGGGGCGCGGGCGCGAAGAATTCCGGTCTTTTGTGCGGTAGTCGGTGCGGTTCTCCAGCTCGCGGAGGACGGCACCGGCGCTGACGGTTTCCGCGCCGGCCGCGCGGGCGCGGCGGGTGAGCTCGGCGTCGGAGGTCACGACGCTGACCCCGGGTGCCGCCCGGCCGGCGATGTCGTCGTCGGCGGCGTCGCGGCCGCGGCGCGTGGCGAACGCGACGTGCACGCGGTCGCCCGCCAGGTCGAAGGGGCGGCCGTCGAAGACGACCGCGACCTCGTCGCCGGTCGCGGCCGCGAACGCGTCGAGGCGCGCGACGAAGGCGCGCATGGCGCCGGGGCGGTCGCGCCACCAGCCCGTGGGCCGCGAGCCGATCGCGTTCATCCCGTCGACCAGCCAGCGGGTCACCGCGCCGCCTCGCGCGCGACGGCGGCGAGGATCGAGTGCACGGCGACCACGTGGCCGCGGGTGCCGATGACCAGCGCCCGGTAGGCCCGGCCCGCGACCCCCGGGAACCGGGCGCGGGTGCGGGCGGTCACCTCGGTCGCGCCCGGCCCGGCGGGCGCCAGCTCGAACTCCAGCGCGTAGTCGGAGAACCGGTGGCCGCCGGCCAGGAACAGGCGCGACGGGCGCGCGGCCTCGACCACGGCGAAGCCCGGGACGGTCGCGCCCACCGCCTCGAGCGGCAGCGCGTTGCGGGCGGTCTCGCGGCAGCCGAGCAGGCGCGCTCCCAGGGCCTGCGGGCGCGCCCGCGCCTGGCGCTCCAGCGTGCGCACCAGCGCCTCCCACGCCGCCTCGGGCTCGGCCGGGACCGTCCGGCGGTGCTCGTCGACGAACGGAAGCGCCACGCCTACTCGTCGCGCTGGCGGCCCAGCTCGGCGAGCAGCAGCTTGGAGTGCAGCGCGCCGATCAGCTCGCGCAGCGGGCCCGCGCCGGCGCGGACGATCTCGGTCGCCCGCTCGGGGTCCTCCCCGCTCAGGCGCTCCAGCAGCGTGCGGACCTCCTCCTCGACCAGGGGCGCGAGCGCGTCGCGGTAGCGCAGCGTGTCGTAGACGGTGAAGCCGAGCTGCTCGTCGTAGCCGCCGGCGCGGAAGCGGGCGATGGCCTCGACGATCTCCACGTCGTCGGCGTCGTAGCCCTTCGAGTTGGGCGTCAGGATGCCAAGCGCGGCCAGCCGGTCGAGCACGTCGTCGGGGACCGGGTGGCGGCGGCGCAGCTCGGCCCGCGAGACCCGGGTGCGATCGCGCTCGGCCTGGATGACGTCGCGGATGCGGCGCAGCGGCAGGAAGCGCTCCTCCTGCAGGTGCTTGATCCGCCGGATCCGGTCCACGAACTCGGGCGGGTAGTAGGCCATGTTGCGCGACGTCTTCACCGGCTCGGGGAGCAGGCCCTCGCGCAGGTAGTGCTTGATCGTCCCGGTGCTGACGCCCGACGCCTCGGCCAGCTCGGACATCTTCAGCAGGCCGTCGCGGCTCACGCGCGAAACGAGCCGGTGGCCTCGGCGGCCGGTCCGGCCACGGCGCCCGACGCCTTGAGCGTCGCGATCTCGGACTCCGCGTAGCCCGCGGCGGCCAGGACCTCGTCGGTGTGCTCGCCCAGCACCGGCCCCGGGGCGTGGACGCCGCCCGGCGTGCGCGACAGCTTGACCGGGACGCCGAGCTGGCGGACGCCCTCCGTGCCGGGCTGGTCGAGCTCGACCACCATCTCGCGCGCGCGCACGAGCTCGGAGCCCAGCGCCTCGCCGAGCTCGAGCACCGGCTCCAGGCAGCAGTCGTGGTGCGAGGCGAAGTCGGCCCACTCCTCGCGCGTGCGCTCGAGGAAGATGCGCTCGACCTCGGCGTGCGCGTCGGACCCCGGCGCCTCGAACTGGCGCTCGATCAGGTCCTCGCGGCCCACGCCCTGGCACCACGCGGCCCAGAACTTCGGCTCCAGCGCGCCCAGCGTGACCCACCCGTCCGCGCACGCGTAGGGCCGGTAGCAGATGAGCCGCCCGGCCAGCTCGAGGTCGCCGCGCCGGGGGACCACGTCCTCGGCGAAGTAGCGCGCCGCCACCATGGCCAGCCAGGACAGCGCGCCGTCGGCCATCGACACGTCGACCAGCTGGCCCTCGCCCGAGCGGTCGCGCTCGCGCAGGGCGGCCAGGATCCCGAAGGCGGCCATCAGCGCGCCGCCGCCGACGTCGGCGATCTGGCCCGCCGACTGCAGGGGCGGGCCGTCGCGCTCGCCGGTCAGGCCCAGCAGGCCGACGAGCCCGAGGTAGTTCATGTCGTGCCCCGAGCGCTGGGTGTAGGGCCCGTCCTGGCCGTAGCCGGTGATCGCGCAGTACACGATCCCCGGGTTCTCGGCGCGCAGGGCCTCGTAGCCCACGCCCAGCCGGTCGAGCACCCCCGGGCGGAAGGACTCCAGCAGGACGTCGTACTCGCGGGCCAGGCGCAGCAGCACGTCGCGGCCCTCGGGCTCCTTGAGGTTGACGCGGATCGAGCGCTTGTTGCGGTTCAGCGAGAGGAAGAGCGCCGACTGGGCGCTGGGCTCCGCGCCCTCGTAGAGCGGCGGGGCCCAGCGGACGTAGTCGCCCGCCCCCGTGTCCTCGACCTTCAGGACCTCGGCGCCGAAGTCGGCCAGCAGCAGCGAGCAGAACCCCCCGGGCAGCAGCCGCGAGAGGTCGAGGACGCGAACCCCCTCGAGCGGCAGGCTCACGCGGGCGCCCCCGCGCCGAAGACCTCCGCGCGGGTGGCGGTGGGGTCGGGCAGGCCGAGCATCTCGCGCGCCTGGGCCACGGTCGCGACCTCGCGCCCCACGTCGCGCGTCATGCGCGCGGCGCGGGCGATCAGGTCGCCGTTGGAGCGCGCCGTCTCGCCGTCCGGGAGGTAGAAGTTGTCCTCCAGCCCCACGCGGACGTTGCCGCCCAGCGTCAGGGCGGCCGCCACGAGCTCCCACTGGCGCCGGGAGATCCCGATCACCCCCCACTCGTGGGGCACGTCGGGGACCTGCTCGGCCATGTGGGCCAGGTTGCGCGCGCTCGGCCGGATGCCGCCGTTGACCCCCATCACGCACGACACCTGGAGCGGCGGCTGCAGGATCCCCATGTCCAGCAGCGGGTCGAGGTTGGCCACGTGGCCGGAGTCGAAGCACTCGTGCTCGGGCTTGATGCCCAGCTCGTTCATCGCCTTGGTCAGCGTGATGATGGTCTCGAAGGAGTTCTCGAAGACCGCCGAGAACACGAAGTCCTTGCGCCGCGACGAGTACTTCGCGTAGTTCATCGACCCCATGTTCAGCGCGCCGACCTCGGGCCGCAGGGCGCGCAGGTAGTCGATGCGCTTCTCCAGGGGGACGCCGATCGCCCCCGTGGAGTAGTTGACGATCACGTCGCCGACCGCGTCGAGGATCGCCGACGTGATGGCGCGGAAGTCCTCGATCTCGTAGGACGGCGTCCCGTCCGGCGTGCGCGCGTGGACGTGGATCATCGACGCGCCCTCGTCGACGGCCCGGCGCGCCTCGGCCGCGTACTCCTCGGGCGTGTACGGGATCGCCGGGCACTGCTCGCGGTTGGCGATCGCCCCCGAGATCGAGCAGGTTATGACGACCGGGTCGGCCAAGCTCATCTACCGGTCCGCCGCGAACCGGTAGAACCGGACGCTCCAGCGCACGACGGTCGTGGCCACGATGACGCGGCCCGCCACCCGCCGCGTCCCGCGGAAGGTGCGCCGCACCTCGAACGTCCGGCGCCGGTCGCGCGAGGAGAGCAGGTTGCGCACCCGCTGCGTCGCCTCGGCGAGGCCCGCCGGCGGCACGCCGCGCGACGTCCACACGGGGCAGTTGGGGAAGCCCAGCACGTCGTTGCGGTCCACCACGCCGACCGAGAGCAGCGAGTCGTCCCAGCGCAGGCGCCCGCGGACGGTCCCGCGCTCGGTCCCGCAGCTCGTGGCGAGGCGACTGCGCGGCGCCACGGCCCCGCACCGGGTCCCCCCGCCGGCGGGGTCGTCCTCGGTCATCGTGAGGTTGAAGCGGGAGCTGACGGCGCGCAGCGGGATGCCGCCCAGGCCGCCGTAGGTCCAGGTGGCGCTCGTGGCGTCGCCGCGGGCGTTCGCGATCCCGGTGCCGGCGAAGCGGACGTACTCGCGGCCGCGCCCCTCCTGCCAGGTGCAGCGCGTGTTGTCCAGCTGGCGCGCCTGGCTCCACGTCGTGAGCTGGGAGGCCTGGATCGCCACCGCGAACCTGGCGGCGGACGCCGAGGCGGGAACGGCCAGCACGATCACGGCGGCGAGGACCGCGAATCGCAGGGTGCTCATACCGGCATGATGCCGTGCTTCTTCCACGGGCGCTCCACCCTCTTGGTCGCGGCCATCTCGAACGCCCGGATCACGGTGGGACGCGTCTCGCGCGGATCGATCACGTCGTCGATCAGCGCGTTGCCCGCCGCGATGTAGGGATCGATGGTCTTCTGGATGCCCGCGATCATCTCAGCGCGGGTCGCGTCGGGGTCGTCGGCCGCCTCTATCTGCTTGCGGAAGATGATGTTGACCGCCCCTTCCGGGCCCATCACGGAGATCTCCGCGCTGGGCCAGGCGACGATCAGGTCGGGCTCGTAGGCCTTGCCGCACATCACGTAGTAGCCCGCCCCGTAGGCCTTGCGGATCACCACGGTCACCTTCGGCACGGTGGCCCGCGAGACGGCGTAGAGCATCTTGGCCCCGTGGCGGATGATCCCCGCCTTCTCCACCTTGGTCCCCACCATGAACCCCGGGACGTCCTGGAGGAAGAGCAGCGGGATCCCGTAGGCGTCGCACAGGTTGATGAAGCGCGCCGCCTTGTCGGCCGAGTCGTTCTCCAGGATCCCGCCGAGGTGGCGCGGCTGGTTGGCCACGATGCCCACGGGGCGCCCCCCCATCCGGGCCAGGCAGGTGATCAGCGTGCGCGCGAAGCGCGGCTTGAGGTCGAACCACTCGCCGTCGTCCACGATCCGCCGGATCACGTCGTACATGTCGTAGGGCTTGCGCGGGGACTCGGGCAGGACGTCGAGCAGCTCCTCGTCGCGGCGGTCGGCCGGGTCGGCGCTCTCGCGCAGCGGCGGCGCCTCCTCGCAGTGCGAGGGGAAGTAGGACAGGTAGTCCTTGATGGCCTGGATGCACTCCTCGTCGGACTCGACCTCCAGGTCGCCCACGCCGGACACGCGCGTGTGCACGCGCGAGCCGCCCAGCTCCTCCTGGGTGACGTCCTCGCCGGTCACCGCCTTGGTCAGGTGGGGCCCGGCCAGCGCCATCGACCCGCGGCCCTTGACCATCGGCACGAAGTCGGCCAGGCCCGGGATGTACGCCGTGCCGGCCGCGCAGGGGCCCATCAGGGCGGCGACCTGGGGCACGACGCCGCTCATGACGACCTCCTCGCGGAACAGGTGCCCCGAGCCGGCGAACAGCGAGCCGGCCGCCTCCTGGATGCGCGCTCCGGCCGAGTCCAGCAGCCAGACCAGCGGGATGCGCTTGGTCAGCGCCAGCTCGCGCAGGCGCGTCATCTTCATCTCGCCGGTCATCCCCATCGAGCCGGCCATCACCGTGAAGTCGTAGGCCGCCACCGCGACCAGCCGGCCGTCGATGCGGCCGTAGCCGGTGACCACGCCGTCGGCCGGGGCGTCGCGGCCCTCCAGGGCGCGCTGGGAGAAGTGCGGGCGGCCGTGGATCCCCAGCTCGGTGAACGTGCCCTCGTCGATCAGCAGGGCCAGGCGCTCGCGCGCCGTGAGCTTGCCCTGCTCGTGCTGACGCTCGATCTTCTCCGGGCCGCCCCCCAGCTTCGCGCGCTCGCGGCGCTCGTGCAGGTCCTCGGCCAGCGAGCGCAGCGAGGGGCGCGGGACCAGGGTGTCGGCGGCGACGGAGTCGGCCATGGCGTCAGTCTTGCAGCAGGGGGTCGAGCACCTCGGCGATGTCGTCCGCGCGGTCGCCGTCCTCCAGGCACGTGATCTCGAATCCGATCAGCTCGCACGCCTCGACCACGGCGTCCAGCAGGTCGAACAGCTTCTCGTAGCTCAGGCCGCCGTCCACCGGGTAGCGGGCGGGCAGCTCGATCGGGTCCAGGACGTCGAGGTCGAGGTGCAGGTAGACGGGGGCGTCGTCGAGCGCGTTGACCAGGTGCACGAGCGTCTCCAGCTGGGTCCCGATCACCGGCACCTCGGCCCGCTCGAGCACCAGGCGCTCGCCCGTGTCCATGTCGCGCACCCCGCACAGCACCAGGCGGTCGAGCCCGACCGGCTCCTGGCCCAGGCCCGGGTCCCAGCGCCCGCACGCTCCGGCCAGGCACATGCCGCCGAGGTAGCCGCTGGGCGTGGTGTCGGGGGTGTTGAAGTCGGCGTGGGCGTCGAGCCACAGGATCCGCGCCTCCGGACGGTGGCGCATCACCGCGGGCAGCGTGGTCAGCGCGACCGAGCACTCGGCGGCCACGAGCACGGGGCGGCGACCGGCCGCCAGCGCGTCGTCCACCTGGCCCCCGGCCTCGAGCAGGCATCCGCGGGACTCCGCCAGGTCCTCGTCCCAGCGGGCGTGGCGGGGCTCGCCCGGGCGCCCGATCATGCGCGCCTCGGTGCCCATGCGCTCGGCCAGCACCGGGGCCAGCTGCTCGACGCCCCGGACCGCGTCCCCCGTCTGGTCCGACGTCCGGCAGAGCAGGCCGACGACGGCGGGGTCGGCTACCTCCCCGCCCACTGCGGCTCGCGCTTCTCGAAGAAGGCGCGGACGCCCTCCGCGATGTCCTCGGTCGACAGGGCCAGAGAGAGCTGGGCGCGCAGGTAGTCCAGCGCGTCGAGGAAGGCCATGTCCTGCTGACGGAACATCGCGTCCTTGCCCAGGCGCATGATCACCGGGGACTTCGAGGCCAGCCGCGTCGCCCACTCGTCCACGGCGCCCGCCAGCTCGGCGCCCGGCACGACCTTGTTGACGATCCCGATCCGCTCGGCCTCCTGGGCGGTGACCCGCTCGCCGAGCAGCAGCAGCTCGGTCGTCTTCTTGCGCGGGACGTTGCGGTAGATCAGCGCCATGATCATGAACGGGAAGGCCCCGACGCTGATCTCGGGCGTGCCGAACTCGGCGTGGTCGGCCGCCACGATCAGATCGCAGGCCAGCGCGATGCCCAGCGCGCCGGCCAGCACGTGGCCGTTGGCCGCGCAGATCGTGGGCTTGCCCAGCTCGCCGATCAGCCGGAAGAGCCGCGGGAAGCGCTCGGTGCCGAAGTGCTTGTGCACCAGGGGCACCTCGGCCGCGAACCCGCCGAGGTTGGCGCCGCTGGAGAACACCTTGTCGTGCGAGGAGGTCAGGACCACGCAGCGCACGGCGTCGTCGTCGCGGGCCGCCTCGAAGGCGGCGACCAGCTCGCCCAGCAGCTCGTCGGAGAGCGCGTTGCGGGTATCGGGCTGGTCCAGCGTGATCGTGGCCACACCGGTGGGCGCCACGTCCCAGCGCAACGTCTCGTACGGCACGGGCGGACTGTATAGCGCTGCGCGCCGAGCCGCCTAGCCGCGCCGGGCAGGAAGTGGGGAGTGTTACTGTCCACTTCCCCCGCGATCCCGGCAGAGGAGATACCGCCGCATGGCCACCGCCGCGAACGTCCTGAAGCCCGACTTCGGCGCCAGGCGCAAGCACTTCATCTTCACCGACGAGCACGAGCAGCTGCGCGAGTCGATCACCAAGTTCGCGAGCAAGGAGCTGGCGCCGCACGCCGAGGAGTGGGAGGAGACCACGTTCCCGAACTGGGTCTTCGAGCGCATGGGCGAGCTGGGGTTCCTGGGCCTGGACAAGCCCGAGGAGTACGGCGGGCAGGGCGGTGACTACTACTCGTCGCTGGTGCTGGCCGAGTCGATCGGCGCCGCGCACTCCGGCGGCCTGGCCATGGGCATCGCCGTCCACACCGACATGGCGATGCCGCCGATCCTCGCCTTCGGGACCGAGGAGCAGAAGCAGGAGTGGGTCGTCCCGGCCATCGCCGGCGAGAAGATCCTCTGCCTGGGGATCACCGAGCCCGACGCGGGGTCCGACGTGGCGGGGATCAAGACGCGCGCGGTGCGCGACGGCGACGAGTACGTCATCAACGGGTCCAAGACCTACATCACCAACGGCCACCGCGCCGACGCGATCGTCCTGGTGACCAAGACCGACCCGGACGCCGGCTACGACGGGTTCACGCTGTTCCTCGTCCCCATGGACGCGCCCGGCGTGATCCGCGAGAAGAAGCTGGAGAAGCTGGGGATGCACGCCTCCGACACGGCGCTGCTGGCCTTCCAGGACGTGCGGGTGCCCGAGAGCGCCGTGCTCGGCGAGGTCGGCAAGGGCTTCTACCACATCATGTGGGAGCTCCAGGGCGAGCGGCTGATCGGCGCCGCGGGCTGCGTGGCCGGCGCCCAGCGCTGCTTCGACAAGACGCTGGAGTACGCCAAGGAGCGCACCGCGTTCGGGCGGCCGATCGGCAACTTCCAGGTGATCCGCCACAAGTTCGCCGAGATGGCGACGCAGATCGAGTCGGCGCGCCAGATGGTCTACACGACCGCGTGGCGCTTCCAGAACGGCGAGTACCCGGTGCGCGAGATCTCGATGGCCAAGCTGCACGCGTCGCGCGTCGCGGTGGACGTGGCCGACGAGTGCATCCAGATCCACGGCGGCGCCGGCTACATGAAGGAGTACGGCGTCGAGCGCGTCTGGCGCGACATGCGCCTGAACCGGATCGGCGCCGGGACCGACGAGATCATGCTCGACGTGATCGGCCGCTCCTACGGCGTGTAGGGGCGGGCGGCGGCTACGCGGTGCCGGGCGCCGGCGGCAGCCGGTCGAGCATGCGGAACAGCGCCTCGCGCCCGGCGCGCTGCTCAACGATGAGCTCGACGTTCTGCTCGTGGATCTCCGCGAGGCGGTCGTTGACCGCGCGCTCGCGCTCCTCGGCGTGGCGGCGCATGTCCGTGACCACCTGGGTGATGAAGCGCCGGTGCTCCTCGATGAGGCGCTCGTACCGGGCGTTGCCCTCGTGGATCTCGCCGCGCATCAGGCGCAGCTCCTCCTCGATCCCGCTCCACGGCCAGCGCATGGCGGGATTGTGGCACGCGAGGATGCTCATGAGTACCCGCTTTCCTGACGGGTTCGTGACAGGATCGTGACGATGGGCGCGCGGCTCGAACACGTCCGGTCCTACTACGAGGCGCTGAACACCGGCGACGCGGACGCCGTGGCGCGGCACTTCACCGACGACGCCGTGCACTACTACACGCGGCGCGACCCGCACGTGGGGGCGCGGGCGATCGCGGAGAACGCCGCGCTGGGCGTGGAGCACCTCAACGCGCGCTGGACGCTGGAGCACGCGGTCGAGGGCGACGACGAGGTGGCGATCGAGTGGACGATGGCCTTCGACCACCCGCGCGACGGGCGCCGGCTGCTCGACCGCGGCGCCGAGTTCCTGGCCTTCCGCGAAGACCTGATCTGCGAGGTCCGCGCGTACTACGACGAGCGCGGCGGCGACCTGCGCGGCTTCGACCACGCCGCCCGCGGGCACACGACCCTGTGAAGAGCGCCCCGCGCCGGCCGCCGCCGCCCTTCACCGAGGAGCTCGAGGACTTCCGGGCAGCGGTGCGGCGGTTCGTGGAGTCCGAGCTGGCGCCGAAGGCGCCGGAGTACGAGGCGGCGAAGTGGTTTCCCAACGAGGTCTTCCACCGCCTGGCCGAGATGGGCTACCTGGGCCTGAAGTTCGAGGAGCGCTACGGCGGCGAGGGCGGCGGCTACCTGGCCGACGCCGTGTTCGCCGAGGAGCTGGCGCGCTGCGGGTCGGGCGGGCTGGCCGCGGGCATCGGGGCGCACGTCTCGATCGCCATGCCGCCGATCTGGAAGTTCGGGACCGAGGAGCAGAAGCAGCGCTGGCTGGTCCCCGGCATCCGCGGCGAGAAGATCGGCGCGCTGGGGATCACCGAGCCCGACGCCGGCTCCGACGTCGCCGCCATCAAGACGTTCGCTCGGCGCGTGGAGGGCGGGTTCGTGGTCAACGGGTCCAAGATGTTCATCACCAACGGCGTGCGGGCGGACTTCATCGTCACCGCGGTCAAGACGCGTCAGGAGGGCGGGCACCACGGGCTGTCGTTCCTGGTCGTCGAGCGCGGCGACGGCGTCGAGTCCACCGCGATCGACAAGCTGGGCTGGCACGCGTCGGACACCGCCCTGATCGCCTTCGACGACGTCTTCGTCCCCGAGGAGCACCTGCTCGGCGAGGAGAACCAGGGCTTCTACCTGATCATGGCCAACTTCCAGTGGGAGCGCCTGCTGATGGCGCTGGGCTCGGTGGGCGGCATGCAGGCGTGCTTCGAGAAGACCCTGGCCTTCGCCAAGGAGCGCCCCGCCTTCGGGCGCCCGATCGGCTCCCACCAGGCCATCCGCCACAAGCTGGCCGAGATCGCCACCACGGTCGAGGTCGGCCGCGCCATCACCTACGACGCGCTGCGGCGGTTCGTCGACGGCGGCGACGCCGTGCGCGAGGTGACGATGGCCAAGCTGGCCACCCAGCGCTCGGCCTTCGAGGTCGCCGACACCTGCCTGCAGATCCACGGCGGCGCGGGCTACATGACGGAGTACGGCATCGAGCGCGCGGCCCGCGACGCCCGCCTCGGGCCCATCGGCGGCGGCACCGACGAGATCATGCGGGAGATCCTGGGCAAGACGCTGGGGCTGTAGGCACCCGACTTCCATAGAGTTCCGCGCCTTCGCGAACCGACAAGGAGAAGGCATGGGAGTTCTGGACGAGAAGGTGGCGATCGTCACCGGCAGTGCGCGGGGGATCGGTCGGGCTACCGCCGAGCTGCTGGCCGAGCAGGGCGCCAGGGTCCTCATCAACGACCTCGACGGCGACGTGGCCGAGCAGACGTCGAACGAGATCTCGGGCGAGACGGTCGTCTACGCCGGCGACCTGACCAAGGAGTCGGCTCCCGACGAGCTGGTCAAGACCGCGGTCGACGCCTGGGGCCGGCTGGACATCGTCGTCAACAACGCCGGCTACACGGTCGACGCGCCGATCCACAAGATGTCCGACGAGCAGTTCCAGGCCATGCTCGACATCCACAACGTCGTCCCCTTCCGCGTGCTGCGCGCCGCCGCCCCGCACCTGCGCGAGCCGGCCAAGAAGGAGCGCGAGGCGGGCGAGGAGGTCTTCCGCAAGGTGGTCAACGTGTCCTCGATCTCGGGCACGATGGGCAACGCCGGCCAGGCCAACTACTCGTCGGGCAAGGCGGGCGTCGTCGGCCTGACCAAGACGCTGGCCAAGGAGTGGGGCCAGTTCAAGATCAACGTCAACGCCGTGGCCTTCGGCTACATCGAGACCCGCCTGACCGCCTCCAAGGAGGAGTCCAACACGATGGAGATCGGCGGCAAGGAGATCCAGCTCGGGATCCCCGACCAGCTGCGCCAGATGGCGGCGATGATCATCCCGCTGGGCCGGCCCGGCACGCCCGAGGAGGCGGCCGGCGGCATCTTCTTCCTGTGCTCGCCGTGGTCGAACTACATCCACGGCCAGGTGCTCAACGTCACGGGCGGGCAGTTCGGCGGCATGACCACCTGATTGCGCGCGCACCCGCCCACGTCTCACAATACGGGCGGATGATCCGTGTCCTGGTTCTCGCCGCCGCCGTCGCCCTGGTTGGGGCCGCTCCCGCCCAGGCGCTGCCCGCGCGCCAGCTGACGGTCATGACGTACAACATCGCCAGCGCGGTCGTGACCGACAACGACCTGGACCCGATCGCCGGCGCGATCGAGCTCCAGCGCGCCCAGGTGGTCGGCCTCCAGGAGGTCGACCGCTCGTGGTCGCGCAGCGACAGCCTCGACCAGGCGGGCGAGCTGGCGCTGCGGCTGGGGATGAGCTTTCGCTTCGACCCCGTCCTGGACTGCTCGGCGATCGACTACGACCGCGACGGCGAGTGCCGCTACGGCACCGCGGTCCTGAGCCGCTACCCGCTGCGCGCCGGGGCGGTGCGCGACTACCGCCTGCCCCAGGCCGGCGACGAGGAGCCGCGCGGGATGGGCCAGGTGGGCGTCAACGTGGGCGGGCGCAACCTCACCGTGCTCAACACGCACGTCAGCGACGTTCCGGCCGCGCGCCGCGCCCAGGTGCGCGCGATCCTGCGGATCGCGTCGCAGATCCGCGGGCCGTTCGTGCTCATGGGCGACTTCAACGCGCGCGTGAGCTCGCCCGAGATGCGGCTGTTGCGCACGCGCCTGCGCGACGCCGCGCTGCTCAAGCGGGTGCAGCGCCCGACGGTCGGCAACACGCGCGTGGACTACGTCTACGTGTCGCGCGGGATCACGGTCCTCGAGGCCCGCGTGCCCACCGCCGCGGCGTACCGGCTGTCGGACCACCGGCCGCTGATCGTGCGCCTGCGGATCGACCGCACGTGAGCGCGCACGCGCACCGCCACGCCCACGTGGTGCGCGCCGACGCCGACCGCCGCCGGCTGTGGATCGCGCTCGGGCTGATCGTCGCCTTCATGGTCGTGGAGGTCGTGGCGGGGATCCTCGCCTCCTCGCTGGCCCTGCTCTCCGACGCCGCGCACATGCTCACCGACGCGGGCGCGATCGCGCTCGCGCTGGTCGCGGCCCGGCTGGCCGCGCGGCCCGCCGCCGGGGCCATGACCTACGGGATGGGCCGGGCCGAGATCCTCTCGGCGCAGATCAACGGCGCGACGCTCGGCGCGCTGGGGCTCGTCATCGTCGTGGAGGGGGTGCGGCGGCTGTTCGACCCGCCGGGCGTCGAGGGCGGGCTGGTGCTGGCGGTCGCCCTGGCCGGGATCGTCGTGAACCTCGTCGCCGCGTGGGTGCTCTCGGGCGCGGGGCGCGACAGCCTCAACGTCGAGGGCTCCTTCCAGCACGTGCTCACCGACCTCTACGCCTTCGTCGCCACCGCCGTGGCGGCGGGCGTGATCCTGGCCACGGGGTTCGACCGGGCCGACCCCATCGCCTCGCTCGTCGTGGCGGCGCTGATGCTCTACTCGGCCTACGGCCTGCTGCGCGCGTCGGGGCGGGTGTTCCTGGAGGCCGCGCCGGAGGGCGTGGACCCCGACGCGATCGGCCATGCCCTGGCCGCGCAGCCCGGCGTGGTCGAGGTCCACGACCTGCACGTCTGGGAGGTGACGTCGGGGTTCCCCGCCCTGTCGGCGCACGTGGTCGTGGGCGCCGAGACGGACTGTCACGCCACCCGCCAGGAGCTGGAGGACCTGCTCGGCGAGCGCTTCGGGCTGCGCCACACGACGCTGCAGGTCGAGCACGCGCCCGGCCTGCTCTCGATCGACGCGCCCGGCGAGGCCCGGGAGCCGTCTCAGCCCGTCTCGCCGAGCGAGAAGCGACAGCCGGAGTAGTACTCCCCGGCCGGCGAGGCCAGGAAGGCGGTGAGCGCGGCGACCTCCCCGGCGGACGTGTGCGTCCCCGGGTGCACGGCGACGATCCGGACGTTGTGGCGGGCCCACTCGATCGACAGGGTGCGGGCCAGGTTCTCCAGCCCCGCCCGCGCCGCCTCGGCGTG
>DATLOP010000126.1:0-3868 GCA_035536255.1 Solirubrobacteraceae bacterium | reverse complement strand
TCCTCGCCCACCCGCGTGGGCCGCGCGCGCACCGAGCGCGCCGAGCGCGCGCCGGAGCGCGAGCGCTCGCGCCCCCGCCCCGCGGCGGCTCCCGAGGCGCCCGCCTCGTCGGGGTCCGCCGGCCTGCCCGCGCTGACGTTCAGCGCGCCCGCGCCCATGCGCGCCGTGCCCAACGTCCTGCTCGACCGCTTCCCGATCCCGCCGTTCCTGCTCCCGATCTACCAGGCCGCCGCCATGGAGTACGAGGTGCCCTGGCAGATCCTGGCCGCCATCAACGAGATCGAGACCGACTACGGGCGCAACCTCAACGTCTCCAGCGCGGGCGCGCAGGGCTGGATGCAGTTCATGCCGTCCTCCTGGGAGGCCTACGGCGTCGACGCGAACGGCGACGGGCGCAAGGACCCGTACAACCCGGCCGACGCGATCTTCGCCGCCGCGCGCTACCTCAAGGCGGCGGGCGCCAAGGACGACATGCGCCGCGCGATCTTCGCCTACAACCACGCCGACTGGTACGTGGACTCCGTCCTGCTGCGCGCGAAGCTGGTCAAGGCGCTGCCCGTCGACCTGGTCGACGCGCTGACCGGCCTGACCCAGGGGCGCTTCCCGGTGGCCGGCCAGGCCCGCTACGCCAAGAAGGGCGGGGGGCCGAAGGGCATCCTCATCGACGCTCGCGACGGCGCTGCCGTGGTCGCGGTCAACGACGGCGTGGTCAAGCGCTACGGCCGCTCGAAGAAGCTCGGGCTGCACCTCGTCCTCGAGGACGCCCACGGCAACCGCTACACCTACGCCCACCTGGGCGAGATCGAGCGCCGCTTCGCCGCGCCGCGCGGGCGCAAGCCCGGCGAGGCCGTGTTCGGCCGCGAGGACGAACACGACGAGGAGCACGAGCACGCCGATCCCAAGCCGAGCAAGCCCGCCTCGGCGGGGAGCCAGACCGTCACGCGCGAGCGCGAGGCCCGCACGGTGCGCGTGGTCAAGGAGCGCCTGTTCGCCCACCCCGCGCGTCCCGCGGCGCTGCCGGCCGGCGGCTCGCGCCAGCTCGGGGACATGTCGGAGGAGCTGCCCAGCGGCGCCACCGTCAGCGACTACTTCACCGCCGACTTCCCGCTCAAGCGCTCGGACATCGTGCTCAAGCAGATGCGCCCCGGCGCCCAGGTCATCGGCGGCTCGGTCCTCGGCCGCGCGGGCAAGCGGCCGATCCGCTTCCGCGTGCGCCCCGCCGGCAAGGGCGCTCCGGCCGTCAACCCGCGCCCCGTGCTGGACGGCTGGCGCCTGCTCGAGGCGACCGAGATCTACAAGGGCGCGCTGAAGGGCGTCAACCAGCGCAACCCCTCGATCGGCCGCCTGATGCTGATGAGCAAGGAGGCGCTGGCCCGCCGCGTGCTGGCCGACAAGCGCATCCGCATCTACCCCTGCGGCCGGCGCGACGTGGCCACCGGCGCCATCGACCGCCGCGTCCTGATCACGCTCTCCTACCTGGCCTCCTCGGGGCTGCACCCGCTGGTCTCGGCCCTGAAGTGCGGCCACTCGTACTACACGGCGGCCGGCGGGGTCTCGCACCACAGCAGCGGCAACGCGGTCGACATCGCCTCGATCAACGGCACGGCGATCCTCGGCCACCAGGGGCCGGACTCGGTGACCGACGTGACCAACCGCCGCCTGCTCTCGCTGCAGGGCTGGATGCGCCCGACCCAGGTCATCTCGCTGATGACCTACGAGGGCCACCCCAACGCGATGTCGATGTCCGACCACGCCGACCACATCCACGTCGGCTTCGAGCCGCGCGGCGCGGGCAACACCGGCGTCGTCGGCGACGGCGACGCGGTCCTGCGGCCCGGTCAGTGGAACCGCCTGGTCAAGCGGCTGGACCAGATCGACAACCCCGAGGTGCGGCGCTAGCCATGCACCCGGACGTGGCGCCGGGGTCCCAGACGGCCGCCCGCGTCGGAGCGATCCTGTGGGCGCTGGGCGGGTCGGTCTCCTTCCTGGTCGTCCTCGCGCCCCACCCGAACGAGGTCTACGTCCCCGGCTTCGTCGCCGTCGGCGTCGTCGCCGAGCTGGTGGCGCTGGCCCTGTGGCTGCTCGACTCGCGGCTCACCCGGCTCCACCTGAACCTCGCCATCGCCGCCGGGTCGGTTCTGATCACCGCGGACATCGCGATGAGCGGGGAGCACCGCGGTGCGTCGATGGCCGACAACGAGATGCTCTACGTGTGGGTGGCGCTGTACGCGGCGTACTTCTTCACCGCCCGCCAGGCCGCGGGCCACGTGATGTGGGCCGCCGCTCTGTACGGGACGACGCTGTGGTTCATCTCGCCCCACGACGTCATCGCCACGCGCTGGATCGAGACCACCTCGACGCTGGCCATCGCCGTCCTCATCATCACCCTGCTCAAGAGCCGGGTGAAGACGCTGCTCAGCGCGCTGGCCGACGCCGCGCGCACCGACCCGCTGACCGGGCTGAAAAACCGGCGCGGCTTCGAGGAGTCGATCGACGTCGAGATCGAGCGCGCGCGGCGCAGCGGGCACCCGCTGACGCTGGTGCTGGGCGACCTCGACCACTTTAAGCGCGTCAACGACCGCCTCGGGCACGGCGCCGGCGACGCCGCGCTGAGCCGGGTCGGGCGCCTCCTCGACGACGGCAAGCGCCAGATCGACTACGCGGCGCGCACGGGCGGGGAGGAGTTCGCGCTGATCCTGCCCGAGACGACCGAGCAGGAGGCCTACGTCCTGACCGAGCGCCTGCGCGTCGCCGTTCAGCAGGCGTTCGCGCGGGAGATGGTCCCGGTCACGTTCTCGTTCGGCGTCGCCGGGTTCCCGCATCACGGCCGTACGGCGGACGACCTGCTGCGCTCGGCCGACCGCGGCCTCTACGCGGCCAAGGAGCTGGGCCGCAACCGCTCGGTCATCTACTCGGCCGAGATCGCATCGGTGGCGCTGCCCCCGGGCTCGGGGCGCGAGGTGCACCTGGCGACGCTGCTCTCGCTGGCCGAGGCGCTGGACATGCGCGACGCCGGGACGGCCGACCACTCCCAGACCGTGGGACGCCACTGCGACCTGATCGCGCGCGAGCTGGGCCTGCCGCGCGAGCGCGTCGAGCGCGTGCGCCTGGCCGGCGTCCTGCACGACATCGGCAAGATCGGCGTGTCCGATGTGATCCTGCGCAAGCCCGGACCGCTGGACGACGCCGAGTGGGCCGAGATGCGCCGCCATCCGGAGATCGGGGCGCGGATCCTCGGCGCCAGCGAGTTCGACGACGTCCGCGAGTGGGTCCTGTCCCACCACGAGCGCCCGGACGGGCGCGGCTATCCGGCCGGGCTGCGGGGGGACGCGATCCCGCTGGAGTCCCGGATCCTCGCGGTCGCCGACGCCTACGAGGCGATGACCTCCGACCGCGTCTACCGCGCCGCCATCGGCGGCGAGGCCGCGCGGGCCGAGCTGCGCCGCGGCGCGGGGACGCAGTTCGACCGCGACGTCGTACAGGCCTTCCTCACCGTTCTCGAGAGCGCCTCCGCCGCCCTGCACGCCTAGGCAGGCGAGAATGCCGCCATGCGGCTGGCCGTCGTGGGGCACGTGGAGCGCGTCTGGTTCGTGCCGGTGGCGCGCGTGCCCGCGCCGGGCGAGATCGTCCACGCCGGCGGCGCCTGGGAGCAGGCCGCGGGCGGCGGCGGCGTGGCCGCGGTGCAGCTGGCGCGGATGGGGGCCGAGGTCGACCTGTTCACCGCGCTGGGCGCCGACGACCACGGGCGCGAGGCGGAGCGCGAGCTGGCCGGCCACGGCGTGCGGGTGCACGCCCGCCGGGCGGGCGTCCAGCGCCGGGCGATCACGCTGCTGGACGACGCGGCCGAGCGCACGATCGTCGTGGTGGG
>DATLOP010000125.1:0-8532 GCA_035536255.1 Solirubrobacteraceae bacterium | reverse complement strand
GTCCGTGCTCGTCGCGCGGCGGGCGGGCATCCGGGGCGTCCTCGGGCTGGCCCACCGGCGGATCCTGCGCGCCGGCTCGCCCGCGGACCCCGCGCTGCGGCGCTTCGCCGACGCTCGGCTGGGCCGCGGGGCCGGCGGCTGACCCGGCGATGCGGATCGCGCTGGCGCAGCTGAACCCGACGGTCGGCGACATCGCCGGCAACGAGGCCAAGGCGCGGGAGGCGCTCGAGCGCGCGCGCGAGGCCGGGGCCCAGCTCGTCGTCTTCCCCGAGCTCTACGTCACCGGCTACCCACCCGAGGACCTGCTCCTCAAGGAGCACTTCCTGCGCGACGCCCGCGCCGCCGTCGACCGGCTGGCCGAGGCGGCGGGCGACATGGTGGCGATCGTCGGCTTCCCCGAGCGCGACGTCGACGTCTACAACTCGGCCGCGGTCCTGGCCGGCGGCGAGCTGCGCGGCGTCTACCGCAAGGTGTACCTGCCCAACTACGGCGTGTTCGACGAGCAGCGCTACTTCCAGTCCGGGCCGGGACCGGGGATCGTCGAGGTCGGCGGGGTGCGCGTGGGCGTGACCGTGTGCGAGGACATCTGGGAGCCCGGGCCGCCGCTGTCCGACGAGGCGCTGGCCGGGGCGACGGTGATCGTCAACCTGTCGGCGTCCCCCTATCACGCCGGCAAGGGCCTGGAGCGCGAGCGGATGATCGCCCAGCGCGCCCGCGACTCGCTGGCCACGGTGGCGTTCTGCGCGCTGGTCGGCGGGCAGGACGAGCTGGTCTTCGACGGCCACTCGCTGGTCGTCGACCACGAGGGGGAGGTGATCGCGCGCGCCGCCCAGTTCGCCGAGGAGCTCCTGGTGGCCGACGTCGACCCCGAGGGACCGAGCGCGGCGCGCCTGCGCGACACGCGCCACCGGCCGGCCGCGCGGCGCGTGGCGCCGGCCGTGCAGACGATCGCCCGCGTGGACGCACCCCCCCTGGGGGGAGAGGCTCCAGAGCCCCGCGTCTCGCCCCTGCTGGAGCCCGAGGCCGAGGTCTACGCCGCCCTGACGCTGGGGCTGCGCGACTACGTGGAGAAGACGGGCTTTCGCCACGTCGTCCTGGGGCTGTCGGGCGGCGTGGACTCGGCGCTGGTGGCCTGCATCGCCGTCGACGCGCTGGGCCCCGACCGGGTCAGCGTGGCCGTGATGCCCTCCCCCTACTCCTCGAGCGAGACGCAGGGCGACGCCCGCGAGCTGGCGGCCAACCTGGGCGTGCAGTGCCTGGAGCTGGAGATCGGCTCGGCGATGGAAGCCTACGAGGCCACGCTGGCCCCGGTGTTCGCCGGGCGCGAGGCCGACATCACCGAGGAGAACCTCCAGGCGCGCATCCGCGGCAACCTGCTGATGGCGCTGTCCAACAAGTTCGGCTGGCTGGTGCTCACGACCGGCAACAAGTCCGAGATGTCCGTGGGCTACTCGACGCTCTACGGCGACACCGCGGGCGGCTTCGCCGTCATCAAGGACTGCCCCAAGACGCTCGTCTACCGGCTGTCGCACCACCGCAACGCCCAGCCGGACGCGCCGATCCCGCCGTCGATCCTGGAGCGCGCGCCGTCGGCCGAGCTGCGCCCCGACCAGCGCGACCAGGACTCGCTGCCGCCCTACGAGGTGCTCGACCCGATCCTCGAGCAGTACGTGGAGCTGGACGCGGGGCGCGAGCAGCTCCTGGCCCAGGGCCACGCCGAGGCCGACGTGGACCGGATCGTCACGCTGGTCGACCGCGCCGAGTACAAGCGCCGCCAGGCCCCGACCGGCATCAAGATCTCCACCCGCGCCTTCGGCCGCGACCGGCGGATGCCGATCACGAACCGGTACCGCGGCTAGGCGGGAGCGTCGCGCACGGCGATCGTCATGCGCGTGAGCGCGCACAGGCGCCCGTCGTCGTCGGTGAAGTCGACCTCCCACACCCAGGTGCTGCGGCCGCGGTGGCGGGCGCGGGCCTCGGCGTGGACGGTCCCCTCCAGCACGGGGCGCAGGAAGCTCGTCTGGTTGCTCAGGCCCATCGCGGTGCGCTCGGGAGCCACGGCGAAGTAGGTGGCCATCGAGGCGATCGACTCGGCGATCGAGGAGTAGACGCCCCCGTGTACGAGGCCGGCCGGCTGCTTGAGATCGTCGCGGACCTCGACGCGCGCGCGGACCACTCCGTCCTCCATCTCCACGACCTCCAGGCCGTAGAGGCCGTCGAAGCCTTCGGTGAGCCGGTGGGGGAGTTGCGGGGGCGCCACCGGCCGGGACGATAGCCTTCGCCGCCGATGAGCGAGCTCGACGCCCTTCCGGCGGATCAGCGTGCGGCCGTGCAGCTCCTGCTCCGCCAGGGGCAGAGCTACGACCAGCTGGCCGATCTGCTGGGGATAGACCCCGCGGGCGTGCGCGCCCGCGCCCATGCCGCGCTGGACGCGCTGGGCCCCGCGCCCGGCGGCGGGCTGGACGCGGGAGCGCGGGCGGACGTGGCCGACTACCTGCTGGGACAGCAGAGCGTCTCGGAGCGCGAGATCACCCGCGACCTGCTCGCGGAGTCCGGCGACGCGCGGGAGTGGGCGGCCGGCGTGGCCGACGCCCTGCGCCCCCTGGCCGGCGACGCCCTGCCCGACGTGCCCGGGACGGCCGGCGCCCCGCCCGAGCCCGAGCCCGAGACGGAGGCCGAGGTCTACGAGCCGGAGACCGCCGAGGAGTGGCCCGCCCGCGAGATCCCGCCGGAGGAGCCGCCGGCCCGCGACGAGCCGACCGCTCCCGAGGAGCCCCCGGTCCGCGAAGAGCCGCCCACGCGCGAGGAGCCCCCGGCGCGCGAGCGCGTCGAGGAGGAGCCGGCCGGGTTCGAGGAGGAGCCGGCCGGGTTCGAGGAGGACGAGGACGAGGACGAGCCCGCGGCCTTCGACTTCCCGCCGCGGGAGGGTCGCCGGCCCGCGCGCGAGCGTCCCGGCCGCCCCGAGCGCCCGGGCCGCCGCGACCGTGCCGACCGCACCCCCTCCTCCGCGGCGACGCGGGCGCCGTCCTCCCGCCTGGGCGGGGCGCTCCTGCTGGCCGGCGTGGGGATCGTCCTCGCGGTGGTCATCGTCCTGCTCATCAACGGGGGCGGGGACGACGACGACAACGGCTCGACGGTCTCGCGCACCGCGCCCACGCAGACCCAGACCAACCCCCAGACGCCCACGGCCCAGATCAACCTGGTCTCGGCGAGCGGCAACTCGCGCCAGGTCGGCCTGGCCCAGATCTTCGAGCAGGGCAACCGGCGCTCGCTCATCGTCGCCGGCCAGGGCCTGCGGCCCGGCGCCTACGCGCTGTGGCTGTACAGCTCGCGGTCCGACGCCAAGCTCCTGGGCTTCGTGCCCCAGCGCGTCGGCAAGGACGGCCGCTTCGCCACCCAGGGCGAGCTGCCCACCGACGCCGAGCGCTACGACGAGCTCGTGGTGACGCGGGAACGGGTCACCGACGAGACGACCAACCCGCCCGAGCAGCCGGGGCGCATCGTCCTGCGCGGCGACCTCAAGCTCGACTAGTAGCCCGGCCGCGAGCCGGTGAAGCAGGCCTGCACGACGGCGAAGTAGAGCTCGCCGCGCTCGGCCAGCGCATCCTGCTCCTCGCGCCACGCCGGCGCGTCCGCCTCCCCCTGGCCCGCCGCGAACCCGGCGATCATGTCGATCGCCATCGAGCCATAGGCCTCCGGGTCGCGTTCGACGGCGACGAAGGCATGGCCCTCGGCGCGCACGTCCTCGAACCCGGCGGCCCGCATGTCGCCGGCCAGCCGCCGGGGCAGCGCCGGGTGGGCGACGTGCGCGTCCCAGGCGCGCAGGATCCGCTCCTGGCGCTCCGGGTCGGCCGTCCGGATCGACACGCTGCCCCAGTCCACGTCCCACGCCACCACCCGCCCGCCGGGACGCAGGACCCGGAAGATCTCGCGCAGGGCGGCCTCGACGTCGGGGACGTACTCGAGGACCTGGACGGAGACGGCCGCGTCGAACGCCGCGTCGGGCAGCGGCAGGTCCGTGGCGCCGGCCTCGTGGAGCTCGGCGTTCGGACGCCCCTGGCAGCGCGCGGCCGCCAGCTCGAGCATCGCCGGCGCGGGGTCCACGCCGGTCACGGCGCCGGCATCGCCCACCGCGTCGAGCAGCTCGGAGACGTAGAACCCGGGCCCGCATCCGACGTCGACGATGCGCTCGCCCGGCTGGGCGGCCAGCGCCGCGCGCACCAGCGCCCGGCGCCGCACCACGTCGCGGCGCTCGTACATCGCCTCGAGCTGGCGCGCCACGGCCTCGTCGAACTCCATCCCGCCCGTCACGGGATCAGCTTCCCCGGGTTCATGATCCCGGCCGGGTCGAGCTGGGCCTTGACCGCGCGCAGCACGGCGAGCCCGGTGTCCCCCACCTCCGCGCGCATCCACGGCAGGTGGTCGCGGCCGATCGCGTGGTGATGGGTGATCGTGGCGCCGTGATCGGCGATGGCGTTCGAGGCGGCGTGCTTGGCCGCCTGCCACTGCTCGAGCTCGGCCCCCTCCTGCTGGCGGGCCAGGAACGTGAAGTACAGCGACGCCCCGGACGGATACAGGTGGGAGATGTGGCACATGACCAGGGGCGGGGTGCCCCGGGCGCTCAGGGCCTCGCGCAGCGCCGCTGAGACCGCCCGGTGCAGCGCCATCACGCCCGACCACTGGGTCGCGGTCTCCAGCGTCTCCACCATCACCCCGTGGGCCAGCAGGTCGTCGCGCAGGTAGGGCCCCTCGAAGCGCCCGTGGGCCCAGGCCTCCCCCGGCGAGCGTCCCAGCGCCAGCCCGCCGCAGCGGCGGGCCAGGGCCGACGTCCGCGCCCCGCGACGCGCCACGTCGTCCTCGGCGCCCTCCCAGCCCAGGATGGCCAGGCAGCCGCCCTCGTAGCCGCGCAGGCGCAGGTAGGAATCGCCGAGCCGTGCCTTCAGCCCCTCGCGCCCGGCCAGGGCGAGCGACATGCGCGTCTCGTCCTCGTCGGACAGCCGCGCCACGTCGGGCGCCGCGTCGTCCTGCTCCAGGGTGCGGAACGCCTCGGCCCCCTCCTCGAAGGAGCGGAAGAACCAGCCCTCGTAGCGGCGCTCCGCGGGCTCGGGCCGCACCCGCAGCGCGACCTGGGTGATCACGCCCAGCGTCCCCTCCGACCCGACCAGCAGCTCGCGCAACGCCGGCCCGGCGGCACTGGCCGGCAGCGGGCGCACGATGACGTCGCCCGCCGGCGCCGCGCAGCGCAGGCCGAGCACCAGCTCGTCCACCCGCCCGTAGCCGGTGGACGCCTGGCCGGCGCTGCGCGTGGCCACGTAGCCCCCGATCGACGCGTACTCGTAGCTCTGGGGGAAGTGGCCCAGCGTCAGGCCCTGGGCATGGAGCATCGCCTCGGCGTCGGGGCCGCGGACGCCCGCGTCGAGCACGGCGGTCAGCGCGGCCCGGTCGACGTGGACGAGTTGGTCCAGGCGCGAGAGGTCGAGCGCGACGACGGAGGCAAACCCGCCCCGCAGCGGCTCCACGCCGCCGACCACGCTGGTCCCGCCGCCGAACGGGACCACGGCGACCCCGTGCTCGGCGCACGCCTCCAGCACCGCGCGCACCTCGTCGTGGTCGCCGGGCAGCACGACGGCGTCGGGCGCCTGGTGGCACTCGCCCCGGCGCTGGCGCACCAGGTCCCAGTAGCCCTTCCCGGCGGCGTGCACGACCCGCGCCGCCTGATCCTCGCGCACCGCGCTGCCCGTGGCCACCAGCGCGGCCCGCGCCGCGTCGGGCAGCTGGGAGTCGGGCAGCGCGATCGCCTCCAGGGCGACGGGCGGGCGCGGCGCGTCGGCGATCCCCACCTCGGCGCGCAGGAACTCGACCGCGTGGCCGGGCAGCGCCGCGGGCCGGTTGGGATCGCCCCAGCCCCAGAAGCGCATCTCCGGCGCCGCCCGGCTCAGCCGCTCAGGCACCGCTGCATCCCGTCCAGGGCCTCGTCGAGCAGCTTGCGGGTGGCGCGGCGCACGAGGAACGGCGCGAAGCGCGCCCATCCGCGCAGGCGCTGGCGCAGCACCAGCGTCACGTCGGTCGCCGCCCCCGCCTGGCCGGCCACGCCGAGGCGGACCTCGGTGATCGCCTCGTCGAGCACGCGCTCGAACGGCGAGTCCTCCAGCTCCTGGCGCCAGGAGATCAGCTCGGGCCGGCGCGTCTCCAGGCGCGTGAAGTCCGCGCGCACCGTGCGCCCGCGCTCGGTCACGAACACCTTCGTCCACCCGTGCGGGCCCGCGTGCTCGACCCGCTTGACCTTGGGCCACCAGCGCGGCAGGTGGTGCGGGTCGGACACCAGCTCCCACGCGGTGTCGCGGTCGGCATCGATCTGGCGCGTACGCTTGGTGGTGGGCACTCAGCCCGCGAGCCTGCGCAGGTCGCGAATGAGCAGCAGGTGCTTGAGGTGGGTGGCCACCGCGGCGAGGTTCTCCAGCGTCTCGATGGCCTCCTTGCGCTTGTCCGGGTTGCGCGAGCGCAGCGCCGGGCCCAGCAGCTGCTGGAGCAGCGCCGCCTCCCGGTCGGCCGAGGTGCGAAAGACGCGCAGGTTGCGCCCGCCGACCCCGTGGCGCGCCAGCTCGGTGACCGCGCGGACGATCTCGCGCTCGGTGTCGTCGTAGTAGCGCACGCCGCCGCGCGCCTCGCCCTTGATGACGCCGTACTCCTCGAGCTCGCGCACCAGCGCCGGCTCGGCCCCGGTCTCCTCCAGGACGCCCTCGAGCGAGTGCATCGCCCCGTGCTCGCGCACCGTCACCGAGGCGCGGCGCAGGGTCCGCCCGTCGCGCGCTCCCGCCGGCTTGGCCGCCGCCGGCTCGTCGGTGCGCCCGGCGGCCAGCTCCTGGCGGATCACCCGCAGCGGCAGGAACTCGTCGCGCTGCAGGCGCAGGATCGTGCGCAGCCGCGTCACGTCGCCCTGCGAGTAGAGGCGGTAGCCGCCCGGCGTGCGGCGCGGGCTGAGCAGCTTCTGGTCCTCGAGGTAGCGGATCTTGGAGATCGAGATGTCCGGGAACTCGGGCACCAGCGCCTTGCACACGGCGCCGATGGTCATGGCGCTGCGCCGGGGCGGCGGCTCGACGGGTGTCTCGGTCGCCACGGCTAGCCCTCCAGGTAGGTCAGCTTGTACTTGCCGATCTGCAGCTCGTCGCCCTCTTCCAGCCGGTGGGAGTCCACCCGCTGGCGGTTGACGTAGGTTCCGTTCAGCGAGCCGCAGTCGTCGAGGTTGTAGGCGCCGTTGCGCAGCACCAGCAGGGCGTGGTCGCGGGAGACGGTCACGTCGTCGAGGAAGATGTCGGACTCGGGCCGGCGGCCGATGCCCATGCGCTCGCCGGTCAGCGGGAACGTCTCGCCCACGCGCCCGCCGCCGGCGCGGATGACCAGCGCCGCGCCCCCGGCCGTGACCTCCTCGATCTCGACCGGCTCGATCTCGCCGGTCTCGCCCACCTTGTAGGTGGCCGTGGTCGGCTCGTCGCCCTCGGGCTGCGCCAGGTACGCCCCGCACTTCTGGCAGTAGTTCGCGCCCTCGGCGTTGACGAAGCCGCATTCGGGACAGTGGACGGCCACGCCTCTATTCGGACTCGCCGCCGGGCACGCGGCCCGACAGGATCTCCGTGAGCTTGTCGACGTCGGCCCCCGTGATGACGTCCTCGCCGCCCTCGTGCTTCTTGCGCAGCCGGTTGACCAGCTCGGCCCGCAGGATGTCGATCTTGCCGTGCAGGATCCGGCGCTTGTACGACACCTCCAGCTCCTCCTCGGTCAGCTGCTGGATGAGGTCCTTGAGCTCCTGGTCCTGCAGCGAGCCGAGATCGGGAAACGTGTCCATGAGGTCCTTCCTGGGTGGAGGCGCGGGCGAGCGGCGAGTATAGCCCCGGTTTCGAGGGGGTCAAGCTGGGGTTGAGGGTGTGGGCGCCGTCTTGCGCAGCCCGTCGCGCAGGTACAGCGCGGTCGCGAGCAGCGCCAGCGCCAGCCCCACGTAGAGCAGCACCTCGGCCAGGCGCGGCAGCTCGGTGAGCGCGAAGAAGATCGCCGACATGATCGGCCACACCGCGAGGCGCCCCGGCCAGTTGATCTGCAGCTCCATCCCCCGGGACAGGCCGATGCGCGCCAGGACGATCACGGTCAGCTCGCGCGCGACCAGCACGGCCAGGGCCCAGCGGGGCAGCAGGTCGTGGTGCCAGCACGCGACGACGCCCGAGATGACCAGCAGGCGGTCGACCACCGGGTCCATGAGCGCCCCGAGGCGGCTGTACTGGCGGGTGACCCGCGCGGCGATCCCGTCCGCGTAGTCCCCCCACCCCACGACGCCGAACAGGATGGCCGGGACGGCCCCCGTCCCGTCGTCGCTGGACAACGTCACGACCAGGAAGGCCGGGATCAGCGCCAGGCGCGCGAACCCGATCAGGTTGGGGATCGTCCACGGCCGCAGCGGCTGGCCGGCCAGCGTCTCGGGCGGCGGCGGGCCCGACCGGTCGAGGCCGGACAGGCGGCGGAAGGTCAGGCGCTCGCGGCCCG
>DATLOP010000124.1:0-3772 GCA_035536255.1 Solirubrobacteraceae bacterium | reverse complement strand
CGACCCCGAGGCCGAGGACAAGTTCAAGCAGTGCGCCGAGGCCTACGAGGTGCTGTCGGACCCCGAGCGCCGCGAGGTCTACGACCGCTACGGGCACGACGGGCTGCGCTCGGGCGGCTTCGAGCCCAGCTTCGAGGGGTTCGGCTCGTTCGCGGACATCTTCGACGCGTTCTTCGGCGGCGGGAGCGCGTTCGGGTTCGGGCGCGGCGGGGGCGGGTCGCGGGCCGTGCAGGGCGGCGACGTGGCGGTCACGGCCGAGGTCACGCTGGCCCAGGTGGCCACCGGCGCCTCGGTCGAGGTGACCTACGACGTGGCGACGGCCTGCGAGCGCTGCCACGGCAACCGGGCCGACCCCGGGACGCCGATCGAGCAGTGCTCGCGCTGCGAGGGGACGGGTCAGTTGCGCGCGGTGTCGCGCACGCCGTTCGGCCAGGTCGTCCGGGCCACGGCGTGCGACGCGTGCCGCGGCGAGGGCAAGGTGGCCCAGGTCCCCTGCACCAAGTGCGGCGGGCGGGGGCGCGAGGTGGTGGCGCGGCGCCTGTCGGTCGACGTCCCGGCCGGGATCGAGGACGGCCAGCGCATCCGGCTGGCCGGGCGCGGCCACGCCGGCGACGGCGGCGGGCCCCCGGGCGACCTGTACGTCCTCGTGCACGTGCGCGAGGACGAGCGCTTCCTGCGCGACGGGACCGACCTGGTGACCGTGGTCGACGTGGCCGCGCCGGCCGCGGCGCTGGGCGCGAAGGTCAGCGTGCCCACGCTCGACGGCGAGCCGGCCGACGTGGCGCTCGCCGCGGGGACGCAGCCGGGGGAGAGCGTGGTCCTGCGCGGCGGCGGCCTGCCGCCCCTGCGCGGCGGACGCCGCGGCGACCTGCGCGTCGTGGTCAACGTGGTCATCCCCCGGAAGCTCACGTCGCGCCAGCGCGAGCTGCTGGAGGAGCTGGGCGGGACGCTCTCCGACGACAACCTGCGCTCGGAAGAGGGCCTGCTGGCCAAGCTCAAGCGCACCCTGCGCGCGTGATCCGCCTGGCTCTCCGCGTCCGGCGCGCCGACGCCGAGGTGGTCCTGGCCGAGCTGCTCGAGCTGGCGCCCAACGGGGTGGAGGAGACCGACGAGGGCGACGTGGTCGAGTACGCGGTGTACGGCGCGCCGGGCGAGCTGCCCGCGCTGCCCGCGCTGGAGGCGGCGGCGGGCGGGGCGCTGGTCGAGATCGCCACCACGGAGGTCTCCGACGACTGGTTCGACGGCTGGAAGCGCTTCCACGCGCCCGTCCTGGTGGGCGAGCGCCTGCACGTGCGCCCGCCGTGGACCGAGCCGCTCGGCGCGCCCGGGGTGGACGAGATCGTCATCGACCCCGGGCAGGCCTTCGGCACCGGCGCGCACGCCACGACGCGGATGTGCCTGGAGCTGCTGCTCGAGCTGGAGCCCGGCGGGTCGTTCGCCGACCTGGGCTGCGGCTCGGGCGTGCTGGCCATCGCCGCGGCGAAGCTGGGCTGGGAGCCGGTGGCGGCGTTCGACCACGAGGCGGCGGCCGTGGACGCGGCACGGGAGAACGCGGCCGTGAACGGCGTCGCGGTCGAGGTGGCGCGCGCCGACCTGCGCCGCGAGCCCCTCCCGCGGGCGGACACCGTCGCCGCCAACCTCCTGCGCCCGCTGCTGCTCGCCGTCGCCGAGCGGCTGCGCGAGCCGGCCGTCGCCCCCGGCCACCGGGGGGCGTCGTCCCCGCCGGGCGCGCTCGTCGCCGGCGGTCTGCTGCGCGCCGAGGCCGGCGAGGCCGCCGCCGCCTTCGCCGCCGCCGGCCTGCGCGAGGCGCAACGGCGGGAGTCCGGCGACTGGGCCGCGCTGCTGCTCGTCTGCGACGATCGGCGGGGATGAGCCACTCGAGCCTGCCGGAGGTCGTATCGCGCGAGGCGTGGCTGGCCGCGCGCACGGAGCTGCTGGCGGCCGAGAAGGCGCTGACGCGGCGCCGCGACGAGCTCAACGCGCAGCGCCGGCGGCTGCCGATGGTCGAGGTCGAGGAGGACTACGTGTTCGAGGGGCCGGAGGGCCGCGCGAGCCTGCTCGACCTGTTCGACGGGCGCCGCCAGCTCATCGTCCGCCACTTCATGTTCGACCCCGAGTGGGAGGACGGCTGCCCGAGCTGCACGGCGGGGGCCGACGAGATATCGCCCGGCCTGCTCGACCACCTGCACGCCCGCGACACCTCCCTCGTCGTCGTCGCGCGCGCCCCGCTGGCCAAGATCGAGGACTACAAGCGCCGCCGCGGCTGGACGTTCCCCTGGTACTCCTCGTGCGGCAGCGACTTCAACCACGACTTCGACGTGACGCTGGACCCGGCGGTCGCGCCGCCGCAGTACAACTACCGCCCCGTCGACATGGCCGGGGAGATGCCCGGGCAGAGCTGCTTCCTGCGCGACGGCGACCGGGTGTTCCACACGTACTCCAGCTACGCCCGCGGCGCCGAGATGACCGGCGGGTCGTACTACTACCTCGACCTCACGGCGCTCGGGCGCCAGGAGGACTGGGAGGAGCCCAAGGGCCGGGCGGACGGCGCGCGCGGGGCCGTCCCGAGCTTCGAGTCGTGACGCTCGACGCCGCCGTCGTCGGAGCCGGCCACAACGGGCTGGTGGCCGCCGCCTACCTGGCGCGGTCCGGGCTGTCGGTCGAGGTGTTCGAGCGCCGCGACGTGGCCGGCGGGGCGTGCGTGACCGAGGAGCTGTGGCCGGGCGTGCGGGCGTCGCCGGGCGCCTACACCCTGTCGCTGCTGCGCCCCGAGATCGTCCGCGACCTCGATCTGGCGGCGCACGGGCTGGAGGTCGTCGTCCACGAGCCCCACCTGTTCGCGCCGCTGCCAGACGGGCGCAAGGTCGTGACGTGGTCGGAGCGCAACCGCACCCACGCGCAGATCGCCGCCGACTGGTCGCCCGCCGACGCCGACGGCTACCGCGACTGGGCCGAGCGCTGGGAGACCGCGGCGGCCCGGGCCCGGCCGCTGATGCTCGAGCCGCCCGACCGCGAGCGCTGGCTGGCCGCGGTGGGGCCGGAGATCCTCGACGGCTCGATCGCCGACGACCTGGCCGGGATCCCGTCCGAGCCGGTGCGCGTCCCGTTCGCGATCCAGGGCCTGATCGGGACCCTGGCCGCCCCGCAGGACCCGGGGACCGCCTTCGTCGGCTTCTACCACGACCTCGGCGAGGCGGCCGGCCGTCCCGGGGCGTGGGGCTTCGCCCGCGGCGGGATGGGCGCGGTGACCGGCGCCCTGCGCGCGGCCGCCGAGGCGGCGGGCGCGGTCGTCCACACTGACGCCCCGGTCGAGCGGATCCTCGTCGCAGACGACCCGCCCCGCGAGACCGCTTTCGGCGAGGCCGCCTCCGGCGAGGCGGCTTCCGGCGGGTCCGCTTCCGGCGGGTCCGCTTCCGGCGAGGCGGCCTCCGGCGAGGCCGCCTCCGGCGGCGGCCGCTCCGCTCGCGGCGTCGTCCTGGCCGGCGGCCGGGAGGTCCTCGCGCGCGCCGTCCTCTCCAACGCCGACCCGCGCCGGACCAGCGCGCTGGCCGGGGCGCCGACCCCCCCGGGCTGGCGCCAGGACGGGCCGACGGTCAAGGTGATGCTGCTGCTCGACGGGCTGCCCGACTTCCCGAGCTGGCCGGGCCCGCAGCCGTGGGCGGGGACGATCGACGTCGGCTTCACGCTCGCCGACCTCGCGACCGCCGCGCACGACGCGCGCGCCGGGCGCCCCGCGGCCCGCCCCTGGATCGAGGCCTCCTGCCAGACCGCC
>DATLOP010000123.1:0-2358 GCA_035536255.1 Solirubrobacteraceae bacterium | reverse complement strand
GGCGTGACGGACGCGCGGACCTCTTCTCCGATGGAGACGAGCGGCTCTGAGCCGGCGGGCAGCCGCAGCGTGACGCGCGACCCAAATTTGATCATTCCCAAACGCTGACCCTGGCGCAGGGTGTCCCCCTCGTCGACCCACCGGACGATGCGTCGCGCGAGGAGCCCGGCGATCTGCGTCACGGCGCACGGGCCCCAGGCGGTGTCGAGATAGGTGGCCTCCCGGTAGTTCCCGGCCGCCCCGGGCCAGAGGGCGGGGAGGTAGGAGCCGGCGTAGGAGCGTGTGGCAATGACGCGTCCGGCGAGCGGCGCGCGCTGCACGTGCACGTGCCAGAGGGCGAGGAAGATCGCGATCTCGAGCATGGGGGCGTTTAGATGGTCGTCCCACACCTGGTCGACGGCGACCACCCGCCCATCGGCCGGCGCGAGGGCGTCATCGGTCTCGGGCGGCGGGCGCTCGGGGTCTCGCAGCGCGGCGCCGACGAGCAGCGCCGCCGCGACGAGGGCCGCGCTGACTTGCGGCCAGCGCCGCAGCGCCAGCGCCGCGGCGAGCAGCGGGGCGATAATGGCCCACCCCTCGGCGACGGGCCGGCGCAGCGACGGCGGCAGCGAATGGACGGGGTCGAAGCGGCTCAGGGTCCTACCCGCCCTTTTCCTCAGCGTGGCCCGGGCGCGTGCGCGCGGAGCAGCACGGCAGGAGGCAGGTTCCACAGCCAGAGCCGGCGCTCGAGCGTGCCGAAGCGCTCGCGCAGGAGCGGCGCCAGATACCACGGGTTGTACTGGAGGGCCACCAGGGCGGCGCCGGGGCGCATGACGCGCGCCGCCGCGTCCAGGACGCTGCGCGAGACGTCGCGGCCCAGGAGGCTGAAGGGGAGCGCCGACACGACGGCGTCGACGGCGCGGACGCCGGCGCGCTCCATCACGGCGGGGGCATCGGCCGCGGAGCGCTCGACGACCTCCAACCGCGGGTCATCGAAGCGTGCCCGCAGCCCGCGGGCGAACTCGCCGTCTATCTCGAACGCCCAGAGTCTGGCGCCGGCGGGCAGCGCCTCGAGCAGCGCGCGGGTGACGGAGCCAGTGCCCGCGCCGAGCTCGAGAACCGAAGCGGCGCGGTCGACGTGTGCCAGGCGGGCCATCCGGCGGCCGAGCGAGAGGCTGCTGGGGGTCACCGAGCCGACGGCGCCGGGTGCGCGCAGGTAGCCCCGCAAGAAGACGAGCCGCTCGGCGAGATCCCGGCTAGCCGGCACGCCGCCGGCCGCCCCCGACCGGCAGATCGCTCGTGGCCATGGCCGCCGCTTGGGCCAGGTGCCCAACGGCCCGTGCGAGTCCGAATCCGGCGTAGACCATCAGCAGCGCCTGCGCCATGAGGAAGGCGGCGCGAGCCTCCACCAACAGCAGCACGCCAAATACCAGCGCGCCCACCGGCGCGACGAGGCCGGACACGCCGGCTGTGGCGCGGCCATAGGGGACGCGGCTGACCATCAGCACGGCGACGCCGGCGGCCCAGACGACGCCGTCGGTCCAGGCCGCGGGGTGTGCGCCAGACGTGGCGACGGCGAAGAGGGGGCCGGCCGCGGTGATGGGCAGCCCGGCGAACGCTTCATCCCCGGGTCCGGCGGGCTCGGCCTGGAAGCGCGCCAGGCGCCAGGCACCGGCGCCGGCCACGAGTGCGAGCGCCAGAAAGAGGGCGGGCGGCGGCGCTGCCGGGTGGCGGGCCGCAAAGACGACACCGGGCGCGACGCCGAAGGCGACGAGGTCGGCCAGCGCGTCGAGGTGGCGCCCCATGCTCGACGTGGTACCCCAGCGTCGCGCCAGCGAGCCGTCGATCCCGTCGGTGACGATCGCGACGAGGACGAGCGCGAGCGCGAGGTCGGGGTTTCCCAGACGCGCCGCTTCGATCGCCCCCAGCCCCAGGAGCAGGGTGAGACCGGTCGCCGCGTTGGGTCCGTGCCGACGCAGCGCTCGTGGTGCCACTTTCACGTCTATGCACGTCTTATACCGGCACGACGGACGGGTCTGCCTCTCGGAGGCGGGTGGCGAGGGGCTCCGCTGGCCGAATCTGCCGGCGTGCCATAAGATGGGCTGAGTGCGCGGCGGGCCGCGACACGACTAAGGAGGGACCCCATGATCGCCGAAGCAACGGTTGCGACTCACTTACCCACCCGGACGCGTGGCTGGACGCGCCGTAAGGTCATGGCCGGGGCGGGGCTGGCGCCGGTGGCGGTGGCGTGCGCGCCGGCGGCGGCCCCCGCCCAGAACGTGGGGAGCACGGCGGACGCTCCGGCGAAGCTGCTGGTGAAGATCCGCGCCGGAGTGACCTACGACCAGGCGTTCAAGGAGGGAATCGCGCTCTTCAATC